>CAYVST010000054.1:0-23117 GCA_964454185.1 uncultured Alteromonas sp. | reverse complement strand
CTTGACGGAACAAACCTTCCATACCGAATGTACGGGCTTCATCAGGAATAATTGGTACAATTCGCTTACCAATTTTCTTATCTTTCAACAACGCGTTAAGTACACGTACAAATGTCATTGTTGATGAAACTTGACGGTCGCCAGAGCCTTTTAAGATAGCGTCGAATGCGCTCAACTCTGGAATTTCAAGCTGCTCTTCGGCTTGCTCACGACGTGCAGGTAGATAACCACCTAGCGCTTCACGGCGGGCACGAAGGTACTTCATTTCTTCGCTATCTTCTTCGAACTTGAAGTAAGGTAGGTCAGCAATCTTGTCGTCTGCTACCGGAATATTGAAACGGTCGCGGAACGCTTTAATTGAATCAACGTCCATTTTCTTAACGTTGTGCGCTACGTTTTGCGCTTCGCCAGAACGACCAAGACCGAAGCCTTTAACCGTTTTCGCAAGAATTACCGTTGGACGGCCTTTCGTATCAATAGCTTTTTGGTAAGCTGCAAATACTTTAACTGGGTCGTGACCACCACGGTTCAAACGCCAGATGTCATCGTCAGACATGTTTGCTACAAGCGCAGCTGTTTCTGGGTACTTGTTGAAGAAGTTTTCACGGGTGTATTTGCCGCCTTTGGCTTTACAGTTTTGGTATTCACCGTCTACTGTTTCGCCCATAAGCTGAATAAGCTTGCCTGATTTATCGCGAGCAAGAAGCTCATCCCAGTAGCTACCCCAAATAACTTTCACTACTTCCCAGCCTGCGCCGCGGAACGTACCTTCAAGCTCTTGGATAATTTTACCGTTACCACGAACCGGACCGTCTAGACGCTGAAGGTTACAGTTGATAACGAACGTTAGGTTGTCTAAGCCTTCACGAGACGCAAGACCAATTGCACCCAAGCTCTCTGGCTCATCACATTCGCCGTCACCCATGTAGCAATATACGCGCTGATCTGAACAGTCTTTAATACCACGATTAGTTAGATATTTAAGGAAACGTGCTGTGTAGATAGCCTGAAGCGGGCCAAGTCCCATCGATACGGTTGGGAACTGCCAGTAGTCTTTCATCAAATGCGGATGCGGGTAAGAAGATAGACCGTCGCCAGCACATTCTTGACGGAAGTTATTTAACTGCTCTTCAGTTAGATTTCCTTCCATGTAAGAACGCGCATAAATGCCTGGTGAAATATGGCCTTGAGCAAAAATAAAGTCGCCGCCTTGGTTTTCATTCGGCGCTTTGAAGAAGTGATTAAAGCCCACATCGTAAAGCATGGCAGATGATGCAAAACTACCGATATGACCACCAAGCTCTAAGTCTTTCTTAGACGCACGAAGTACGATCATCAATGCGTTCCATCGGATAGCAGCACGAATGCGCGCTTCGATGGTCAAGTCGCCAGGCATTTTAGGCTCTTGAGCTGCAGGGATTGTATTGATGTAAGCCGTTGTCGCATCGTAAGGCAAGTGTGCGCCGCTACGACGTGCTTTATCAATAAGTTTCTCAAGTAAGTAATGGGCGCGCTCTACGCCTTCCTCTTCTAAAACTGACTCAAGCGCATCAATCCACTCTTTAGTTTCTTGAGGATCTACATCTTGGTGCATCATATCAGACATGGTGCCATCCTATTTTTTGCTTATAGAAAATCCTCCCTTAGCAATGCCCTTAAGCAAAAGAGCGCTAAAAGAAGGAAAACTAAATTACGTTGTACTCACAGTGACCCAATCTGGCTCACCTGCTTTTGCAGTGGCACAGGCTTACACCTGACCGGCCTCTGCGAATGAATAGTTATCTGACCGTTACTGGTATTTACCGCTGTCAAATAACTAAATTTCTAATCTACGTAATGCGCGCTGTACACGCGTATCACGTTGATTAATGGTTAATAGCGTTTTCTCGATAAACGCCAAATGCGTATTACATGCTTGGCGCGCAGCTTCAGGGTCGCGAGAGGCAATCGCCTCGACAATTTCACGTCGCTGTTTAGCGATGTCTTCCACCGCTTCAGAATGCGCTGCCAGCATGTCTAAATTTCGTTCGATGTTGTCTACCAACATACTTTGCATTGTGCTCATTACGTGCAGAAGCACCATATTGTGAGAAGCACGCGCCATGGTGATATAGAACTGACCAAGCGCCTCAGCTTGAGCACGTTTACTTTCATCCGCACCTGGTGTGGGAAGTTCATTTAGTGCTTGTTTGAGCGCATCATAATCTTCTGGCTGACCACGAAGTGCTGCGTAATAAGCAGACATCCCCTCAAGGGCGTGCCTGAACTCGAGCAAATCAAACTGCGTCTCGGGACGTTGGCTAACTAAGTCCATTAACGGGTCTTTCATAGCAGCATTTAGGTTACGGTTTACAAAAGTGCCGCCCCCCTGCTTTCGCTCAACTAAACCACGCGCTTGTAAATTACCGATAGCTTCTCTAAGTGAAGGACGAGATACGTCAAATTCAAGCGCAAGCTCTCTCTCAGGTGGAAGTTTTTGACCGGCCAACAGCGTGCCATCAAGTATCATTGATTCAAGCTGCTCGGTAATGACGTCTGAGAGTTTCTTTCGCTGCTGACGCATGCGTTTTATCTATCCTTTCCTTAAAACCTGTTGTAGGTATAAACCATGTGAATGTAAAAAATAATCGGAGAAAATTTATACATCGAGCAAATTGGTAATACCATTTTACCTATACAGTTTAAGGCAGATCGATTTAGAGGTAAATACTCTAGAGCATAGCAAAGCTCACACACTTTGCGCGGTGTTAAGCTTTATTATTGAATTTGTTAAGAAAACTAGAAGGAATGAAACTGGTCTGATGAGGTTTAAGGAAATACCTAGGCAGCCAAAGCGTCTGATCTATAAACAAAATATTTATAGACCAGACATGCTTTTACAATAGGTAAAAACTAAATGTTAAAAATAGTGGTTATGCCACGCTACCGATTACTGTTAATGCTGATGTGATAACCAGTAAAAAAATAACATTACGTTTTGCTAACTTGACCAGAACTTTTGGCTCAACTGCTGCATTTTCCATCTGCTGTTCCCGTTCTTCTGGCGTCAGCATTTCTGCTTTCGAGGAAATTTGCGTCAGCACGTCATAGGCTGATATATCGAATTGCAATGCATGTTTAAGCCATTCCGGTAGCGCGCGGGAAAAATGTCCCATCATTAACATGCCGAACGATGTAATCCGCACTGGAACGTAGTCAAGCGCAAACATTAAGCGAATAGCACTGTCTCGCAGCGGATGATTCTCTGCACAGAGAGCTTCGGTAGTGCTTCTACTTAAACTATAGAAAACCGCACCCGGCGCACCGAACGCAATAAACCAAAGCATAACAGCTGCATAATGCTGGTAGTTAAGCCACGTTAAATGTTGACCGAAGCTTTTTCCCTCAGTAGTGGCTGTACCATCACTGTCATTAGACGCGCCGCAATGACCTAGCTGGTCGGTGTACATGCTGCACGCTTGCAAATCGCCTCTATCTGCGGCGTTTAAGAAACACTTATAGGTTGCACGTAGCGCAGGACATCCCACACAGATGAAAAGAACAATACTCTGTTCAATAAACGTAAGAAATGCACCGAGCACCCAATACTCTATTAGCCCCAACAACACTGCTGGTAAAAGTAGGTAAAAGTAAAAGTGTGCAGATGAACTCTCTTCCTTTAGCCACCCTTTGTCGTTAAGAAAACGGCGGTACATAGCTGCGTAGGTCTCTACGTGCCAGTGTCGACTTTTAGTGATAAGGCGCTCTAGGCTTAACACTAACAATAAACTCATTAACATCATAGATTAGCTATGTCCTTGTTCTAACGTCATTTGCAAATTAGTTCTGTATCTGGCCCAGTCAAACGCCACACCTGGATCAGTTTTTCGGCCAGGCGCAATGTCATTATGACCTACAATACGCCCTAAAGAGATCCGAGGATAGCGATTCACTATAAATTCACTTAAGGCATTGAGGCTGTGATATTGTGCGTCGGTGTAGGGCAACGTGTCGGTGCCCTCCAGCTCAATGCCAATGGAAAAGTCATTGCACCGACTTCGTCCTTGAAAGCGGGATAGCCCGGCATGCCAGGCCCGTTTGTCAAACGGTACAAACTGCTCTACTTCGCCCGTTCTATATATAACGCAATGCGCAGAAACCCGAAGTCCTTCAATTTCTTTGTAAAAAGGGTGTGCATCCGGGTCGAGACACCCCATAAACAAATCTCGAATACCTGACGTATTGAACTGAGAGGGCGGTAGAGAAATATTGTGTATAACCAAAAGGTCCACATTGTTACACACATTGTCAGCCTCAAATGGCCGTTCATCACAATGAGGAGACGGTGTGAATTTGGCTGTACTATAAAGCTCCATAATTGTAACGCACCATAGAAGTTGTTTTTTTACCTAATCACCTACATACAGTAAAGTGTGACACTGCGTTATAGCACAATGCAAGTTCTTCAATTAAAAGGTAAAGGGAAATATGATGAGCGATGAACAAGACCCTACTCAAAGTGCAGGGAAATGGATGGTGGCATTAGCCTGGATTTGTGGGTTTGGCTTGCTTGTCTTTGTATTTTCTGACCTTTTGGAAAAACAAGTTAACCCTAACAATAGTCCTGAATCGCAGCGAGTAGGTGGCCAAACCGAAGTACGGTTAAAACAAAACCGTCAGGGGCACTACGTCACAACCGGCTATATAAATGGTGAAGAGGTCGTCTTTCTCGTCGATACAGGTGCCACAGACGTCGCTGTCCCCGCACATCTAGCAACAAAGCTTCAGCTTCGAGCAGGCAGAGAAGGCCTCGCATCTACGGCAAATGGTGTAGTGAAAATTGCCGAATCATCCATTGATACACTGCGCATTGGCGAAATAGAACTTCACCATGTGGATGCAAACTTAAATCCTGGGATGAAAGATGATCATATTTTGCTTGGAATGAGTGTTCTTCGCCAATTAGAGTTTACTCAGCGCGGAGATTGGTTAATATTGCGTACCCTTTAAAACAGACAATAGCGATGAAGATGACATCACCAGATATTCATGCGATACGTGAACAAGTATCAACCGCACTTGCAGAAGATCTTGGCGGCGTGCTTAACGCCGCAAATGATATTACGGCAAACTTAATAGACGACAGTGTTAATGCCAAAGCCACTATTATTACAAGAGAGCCTTGCATCGTATGCGGTGTTGAATGGGTGAAACAAGCCTTCGCACTAATTGATGAGAACGTATCGCTTACTTGGCATGTGCAAGACGGTGATAGTGTCGTTTCTAATACCGTTCTGGTTAGTTTAGAAGGTTCTGCGAAAGCAATACTTACCGCAGAGCGTACAGCACTAAATTTTTTGCAGACACTTTCAGCCACCGCCACAGTGACCGCTTCGTACGCCAGCCTATTAGCTGACAGCAACACAAAAATACTCGATACGCGAAAGACACTGCCGGGTCTGCGATACGCACAAAAATATGCGGTGCGTTGTGGCGGTGGACAAAATCATCGTGTTGGTTTGTTCGATGCTTTCCTTATAAAAGAAAACCACATTTTTTCGTGTGGCGGCATAGATAAAGCAATATCAAGAGCCAAGTCCATGATGCCAGGTAAGCCCGTAGAAGTTGAAGTTGAAAACCTCAATGAATTTTCGCGGGCTATGGCAGCAGGCGCTGATATTGTCATGTTAGACAATTTCACCAACGAACAGATCCAACAGGCAGTGGCGCTGAATAAAGGTCAGTGTAAACTGGAAGTCTCAGGAAACATTACAGACGAAAGACTTACGTCGCTTTCTAAATTGGGCGTGGACTATATTTCCTCTGGCGCATTAACAAAACATGTCGAAGCAATCGATTTATCATTGAGAATAAATTTAGAGGGTTAAAAGCGCTTTACTAGCGTTTTTTCCCCTCAATTTATAGGAAACATGTTAGGCGTGATTTTATGTAATTGCGCTTAATAATGACCGAGCCTTGCAAGGGTAACTTTTGCCTTTGCAAGCATCGGCAGTGCTAAATCCCAGGGTATATTTTCACTCGCCCAACACACCGTCTTTACTGTTCCTGACAAGCCAATGTATAGTTATACATACGCAGCTAAGTGGTTAAGAACTATGCCAAAGTTCAAATAGTTATGTCTACCCAAGACGTTTTGAACATGTCATACTTGGAAAGTCAGACATAGGTATATTTCCTAATACTTGTCAGTGACAATAAAAATTCTATACTGAGGAACAAGTACCAGGGGCGTACAAAAACGACTCAGGTATAAACGTCAATTTGAATTAGATTTAAACTTAACGTGTTATACACGTCCCGGAGAAAAAGCCATGATGAACATGAACGCTAAAAACCAAAAAGGTTTCACCCTTATCGAACTAATGATTGTTGTTGCAATCATCGGTATTCTTGCAGCAATCGCACTTCCTGCTTACCAAAACTACACGCAGAAAGCGAAGTTTACTGAAGTATCAAACGCAACAGCAGCAGCGAAAACTGCAGTAGAAATTTGTTTTGCTTCTACTAACGACCTTACAGCATGTGACGGTGGCGCAAACGGTATCCCAGGTGACATCACAGCTTCAGCGGCTGGCGCAGCGGTAGACGTTGTAGGTGTAGGTACAGTTAACGGTGTTATCACTGCAACACAACACGGTGATCTTGGCCTAACAGGTACTGGTTCTTACACGCTAACACCAAACCTAGATAACAACCGTATTATCTGGACTTCAGCATGTGACCCAACTACGCTTTGCTAATAATATAGCTTAGTAGTTAAACATATAGAGAAGCCCAGTATTTTACTGGGCTTTTTTGCTCAAAGAGATTAAATACAGACGGAATTCGCGATGGCAAAAGCAGCAACAACGTTTACTTGGCAAGGTAAAGACCGCCATGGCCAATCTCGCAAAGGTGAAATATCCGCCGTCTCAATTTCAGAAGCTAAAAACCTGCTTCGCCGCCAAGGCATTTCAGCCAACAAAGTTAAAAAGCTCGCTAAACCCTTGTTTGGAGCAGGCGGCCAAAAAATAACGCCAGCAGATATCTCTGTTATTTCGCGGCAGATTGCCACTATGCTAGCTGCGGGTGTTACGCTTATTCAATCACTGGAAATGATAGCCCAAGGACACGCTAAGCAGAGTATGCGAAAGCTGCTTGGTGAAATCACCGAAGAAGTAAAATCGGGTAACCCGCTATCAACGGCGCTTCGAAAGCACCCGCTTTACTTTGATGACCTTTATTGCGACTTGGTATATACCGGCGAACAGTCGGGCGCATTGGAAACAATTTACGACCGAATCGCTACCTACAAAGAAAAAGCTGAAGCGTTAAAATCCAAAATCAAAAAAGCAATGTTCTACCCCGTTGCCGTATTGGTCGTGGCCTTTATCGTTACCACAATATTGCTTATTTTCGTGGTTCCTCAATTTGAAGAAATATTCAGCAGCTTTGGCGCTGAGCTTCCTGCTTTCACTCAATTTGTCCTTGGCATATCGCGGTTTGTACAAGACTACGGCATATTTATCGCCATTGCGATTGGTGGTGCGGGTTTCATGTTCATGCGCACTTATAAACGAAGTCAAAAACTTCGCGATAGCGTAGATAGAAACATATTAAAAATTCCAGTGGTGGGTGAAATTCTAAAGAAAGCCAGTATCGCCCGCTTTACTCGTACATTAGCCACCACCTTTGCCGCAGGTGTTCCGCTAATCGGCGCGTTAGAATCAGCAGCTGGTGCATCGGGCAATGCTGTTTACCGTGAGGCTATTTTGTATATGCGAAAAGAAGTAGCGGGCGGTATGCCAATGCACGTTGCAATGCGCGCCACTCAAGTATTTCCTGACATGGTTACGCAAATGATTGCTATTGGTGAAGAATCGGGTGCTGTTGACGAAATGCTTAGTAAAATTGCTACTATTTATGAAGCGGAAGTTGACGATATGGTTGACGGACTTACCAGCTTACTTGAGCCAATGATTATGGCCGTACTCGGTGTGGTTATTGGCGGGCTGATTGTGGCGATGTACCTCCCTATATTCCAAATGGGCGACGTGGTATAACTACGTCCCTACCTCTTTCTCTAAAATAATAAAAGAATTCGTTGCTCATGGATGCGTCATTTGCTCAAAATTTGGTTGCACTAAGCCAAGCGTCACCATTATTTTTCTATTCATTTGTCTTTATTGTCAGTCTCATGGTAGGTAGTTTCTTGAATGTGGTTATCTATCGACTGCCGATCATGATGGAACGCAGTTGGCAACAGGAATATCGCAGCTATTTTGCCGATAATGCAGATGAAACAGCCGCGCCAACATCACCGCAGAACGAGCCGTTTAACTTGGTTAAGCCTGACAGCACCTGTCCTTCTTGTGGTCATAAGATTCGCGCATGGGAAAATATACCAGTAGTCAGTTACTTATTTCTAAAAGGGAAGTGCGCCAATTGTAAGACGCCCATTTCCGCGCGATATCCTGCGGTAGAACTCTTTACTGCAATTGTATGTACCTTCGCCGCCTATCATTTTGGTCCAACTCCACAGGCATTGTGGGCGGTAATTGTCAGCTACATGCTTATTGCACTTCTTTTTATAGACTTAGACAAAATGCTTTTGCCTGACCAACTCACGCTACCCATGTTGTGGCTGGGTTTAATTTTAAGCACGCAGCACGTTTTTGTCGGTACAACAGACGCAATATTAGGCGCAGCCTTTGGATACCTTAGTCTATGGTCAGTATTCTGGCTGTTTAAGCTTGTTACCGGAAAAGAGGGCATGGGTTATGGCGATTTTAAATTGCTTGCGGCCCTTGGTGCATTCACTGGTTGGCAGGGATTACCGGTTATTATTTTACTCTCGTCATTTGTGGGTGCTATCGTGGGTGTAGCCATTATGATCATTCAGAAAAAAGGGCGTTCACTCGCTATTCCTTTTGGCCCTTATCTGGCAATTGCAGGCTGGCTAGCGCTGTTGTACAAATCAGAAATTATTAGCGCTTATTTAGACGCGGTATTATAGGCAAGATTATTATATGACGCATAAAACCAGCAAATTCGTAGTAGGCCTGACAGGTGGAATAGGCAGCGGCAAGTCAGCTGCCACGGCATTATTTGAAAAACACAATATTGATATAATAGATGCCGACCAAGTGGCACGTGATGTTGTTGAACTAGGCTCGCAAGGGCTTGCTGATATTGTCGAACACTTTGGAAACGACATCTTACTTGAAAATGGACAATTAGATCGCGCTGCGTTAAGGGAAAAGGTATTCAATGATGAGCAAGAAAAACAATGGCTCAACAACCTACTCCACCCACTCATTCGAAAGCAAATGCGAGAACGCATCGCAAGTTCAACAAGCACATATTGTGTTTTAGCCGTACCACTTTTAGTGGAAAACAAACTAACAATGATGTGTAACAAAGTTGTTGTGGTAGATTGCCCTGAAACATTACAGCTATCTCGCGCAATGCAGCGAGACGGCAGCACCGAACAAACCATTAAGAACATAATGGCATCACAAGCAAACAGAGAAACCCGCCTGGCCGCGGCAGACTATGTACTCGATAATAGTTCCAATTTAGCCCAATTGGCTCAACAAGTGGATGAATTACACAACAAGCTGATTGTCATGGCCATGCCGTAACGTTTATTTGGTGTCCCACTTTCCACTCACTTCTTGTGCTTTTTTAACAAATGGCCCACAAAAACGGGGTGTGCTTGCCTAATTTGAAACTTTTTTGAACAAATAACGTCAAAACAACAGTTTGGTCGTCAAGTAAACTTGGCTTAAACGCAATCATGCATTAGGCTTTAGCTCTAAGTATATGTGTTTTAAAGGGTATCCATGAGCAGCGCTGTTTTCGAGTTTCCACTTAAGGAAAAAGTACGTAATTATTTACGTGTTGAGCAGCTGCTTGGGCAACTCAAAGTATCAGCACAGTCTGAGCATACGCATCTACAGCTCGTTTTTTTTCAACAGCTATTCGAATTACTCGATCTAGTTGAACGTCTTGATCTGCGGTCAGATTTAACCAAAGACTTAGAAGCGCACGAGAAAAACCTTGTGTACTGGTCAAAACACCCCAAGATTGACAGTACTGCGCTTGAACAAGCTTTGAAGACAGTGCTTACCTTGCGAGAAAAGCTCAAGACCGACCGCCGTTTCGGCAGTGCGTTAAGAGAAGATAAACTCCTGAGCGCGATTAGACAGCGTTTTGCAATACCTGGCGGCGCATGCAGTTTTGACTTACCCAATCTCCATTTTTGGTTGCAACAACCGCTTGAGGTACGCCAAACTGAGATTGCACAATGGTTAGAGACCCTAGCATTACTTGACGACGCTATTGCCGTGAGCTTATCGTTCATTCGGGAGCGAGGCCAATTTATTAATGTAACAGCCGAGAATGGTTTTTATCAGGGGGCAGCAGAAGATAAGAATGAACTGATTAGAGTTCGCTGTCGTGTTGATGAAGGTTACTACCCTACCCTTAGCGGCAACAAATATCGTTATGCACTTCGCTTTATGCTGTTTACCCCTAAAGAAAACGGTAGTGCCTCAATAGACAACGATATTCAGTTTCAACTAGCAGCCTGTTAGAATAAGCGCTTTAAAAATCCTGTCTAACTTTATCGCGGAGCGCCAATGGAAGTGAAATGCCCTATTTGTACAAAAACTGTGGTCTGGTCTCCCGAAAGTGAATACCGCCCTTTTTGTAGTAAGAAATGCCAGCTCATTGACTTAGGCGAATGGGCTGCCGAAGACCGCAAAATTGCAGGAAAACCCGCCGAAGACGCAACACCAAAACATATTGATGTAGAAGAAATCGAAGCTATGCTGGCGCAACAACAAGAAGATTTTTTCAAACATTAGTGGTTACGGCTTTTTCTTTTTATTGAAGCCGCTGCGGTATGCGCAACCAGAGAACATGACGATAATGCTTGTGAAGTCTGGCGCATGTTCAACAGCGACATACGTAAGACATGGCTATAAACCCTTGTTTTTAAATAGCTTCATAAATCTTCATTCTACTTTCAGCCACTTCATTTAGCTATTTGTTCCAATACGAACTCCATCCATTGGGCAAATAACAAAAGGAAGTTAGCATGTCTTACTTATCAACTCGCGCTCGCGTTCTAGCAACGAGTGCTCTATTTTTTTGTACGCATATCGCAATGGCGGAAACCCCGCTTGACCTCTTTGACGAGCAGCAACAAGCGGAACATTTTTCAGGAATAACAAGTGTCTTGGTGTCTCATAAAGGAACGCTGATTTATGAGGGTTATTTTGAAGGTACGAATGATGACACCTTGCATAACACGCGTTCAGCGACGAAAACCCTGGTCGCCATGGTAACTGGTATCGCCATCGACAAAGGGCATTTGTCTAATCAGCATGTTCCTATATTGCCATTATTCAGAGATAAATTTGCGCAAGACACCGTAGAACCTAGAAAGCTCTCTATTACTGTGGAAGATATGCTGACGATGTCGAGTATATTGGAATGTGATGACAGTAACTCGTTTTCTCGAGGCCACGAAGAGCGTATGTATATTGTTGAAGACTGGGCAAAGTTTACGGTCAATTTACCGATAAGGGGCTTTCCTGCATGGGTTGTAAAACCTGAAGATTCACCTTATGGCCGAGCGTTCTCATACTGCTCTGCGCAATCTGCTCTGTTGGGTATTGCAGTCGAAAGGCTTACAAAGCGTAGACTAGACAAATTTACTCAAAAGCACCTTCTTGCACCTTTGGGCATAGAGAAAATTAAATGGCAATTTACACCTACTGGCGAGGCTGCTACCGCTGGCGGGACTGAATTGAGAAGTTTGGATCTTCTTAAGTTGGGCCAATTGTTACTCAACCAAGGATTATGGAATGACAAACCCATTATCAGCAAAACCTGGGTACAAGCAATGTTGACTGCCTATGCTGAGCCGCGCCCAAACCATGCTTATGGGTATCAAATTTGGCGTATGCCTTTTACATACAATGGAGAAAGTATTCAAATATGGGCAATGGCAGGAAATGGCGGTAATTATGTATTCATTTCGCCTGAACTCGATCTTGTTACCGTTATTACGTCAATCAACTACGGACAATCAGATGGGCACCCTAAGAGCCAGCGTCTATTTCAAGAGGTTATCTTAAATTCTCTTACTAACGCTCAGCACTAGAATACGCTAAGTGCTCAGCAGGTATTGATTGTCTCTGAGCACTTATCAGACCGTCCATTTTGGCTAGTGCTAATTCAAAATTAGGAAGTGCTCTAATTGGCGCTAAAAAATGCGATGAAAGCAGCATTTTTTTGTTCAAAAAACCCAAGTTCACCGCTTCATTGAAGTAAAGGTCAGCTTGCTCTCGCTGTTCAAGCTTGGCGTAGACCAACGCGCGTTCCAATTGCTTTGCCGCGTTTGGCGTTACAGGGTAGCTTTGCTCAATATTTTTAAGCCATTGATACAACTCTTCATCTTTGATGAATGGCTGCTGCAACCTATACAAGGTCTGATAAAACGTAACATGGGGTTTCAGTCGCATCGCTTTTTCCAAGGATTCAATTGCACCACTGATGTCGTTGTTGAGCATTCTTAAGTCAGCTTGAATAATGAATAAATCCGCATGCTGTGGCCTTTCCAATGCCTCCTCAAGTACTTGCTGCGCCTTTGCAATTTGGCCGACACTAAACAAGAATCTGGGATATGTGGCATTGGAAAACACGTTCTGGGGATAAAGCTCGAAGCTAAGTGAATAGAAGTGTTCAGCAATAGTGTCGTACTGCAAAGCGTTGTAGTTATTGCCCAACTGGAGAAAGAGATAGTCCTCTCGGTCATTAGATTGATAAATCTGCCTATGAAGTTTGAGCGACTCAGCCAGCTTGCCATTTTCTCCCAACAAATAGGCTAGTGAAGAATACATCCCAGGGCTGGGAGCATCACTATGTTTAATGGCACTGCGATAAGCCGCTATCGCGCTATCGACTTCTCCTAGGCAGTCTAATGCATAAGCCCTTAAGTACTCCGCATTAGAAATATTATCCAAAGAGCTCTGCGCTTTCAGTGCCAATTTTTCTGCTTGCTTTGCCAGCACGGGCTCACCACCGAATCGACAAACTTGGGTACTTAAACTCAAGCTCTTAGTTAACAACCATTTGGGATCGGATAAGCCATCCGTTTCTGTTTGAGCCAGTAGCGTATTTGCGCGCGCAATGTCGTCGGCGTTACGTTGTTGTAAAAAGGATTGCGCACGCTCCAAACGACGTTCGTAAAGCGATTTCTCTGCAATTGTCTTATTGTTGTGCTTTGGCCATACGCTGATAGCAACACCTGACACAAAAACAACGATAACCATTATGACCAATGCGAACGACTTGTATGGTTTGTTCTTTTCTAGGATAGTGTTTACTTGTTTTGAAGGTGCACAGAGTTGGTAGCCTTTGCCCCTTACGGAGCGAATGTACCTCGCTTGCTTGCCTGTGTCGTCGAGCACAACCCGCAATAGTCGTACGCGTTGTGTAACCGTTTCATTGTTGACTAACGAACCATTCCAGACCTGCTCGATCAATTCGTCAAACGTGACTATTTCCGTGCCTTTAGACAGCATGTATGAAAGCAATTCGTAATTTAGCCCAGTAATTTCAAGCCGCATATCGCCTCGGAAAATACTTCGTGTTTCCGTATCTATAAGCAAGTCAAGAAATTGGTAGTGCACTACTTTGTCGCCTCATAGAGAACTGATGTAGAAAAAATTCTGTCACCAAAGGCCGTGAAATTCAAAACCTATACGTGTTGATTTTAAAATAAATTGTGACAATTGGTGTTCTTAGAAATCGTGCCACTGTATGTAACACACTCAACAAAAGCGCCAAACGTTTTAATCGTCTTTCAACTGCTCCATATTGAGCTCTTCAAGTAACCCATCTAACTCGCATGCAGTCATACAATGGCCTTGTTCCCACAACTCACCCAAGCGCAATATCAAATGATTCATTTGTACCTTTTGACGCGTCAACTTCTTCAATAAATGATCAATTTCAGTGTTGCGCTCCTGCAAGTGCGACATCACCTGATGATGATCAAGCCCTTCGCCACTTGCAAACAAGCCGGGTAAATCATCAAGCGAAAAACCAAGGCTTGTCGCAAATTTTATCATTTTGAGACGTTCGACCGCGAGAAGATCATATTTTCGATACCCTTTAGACGTGCGTTCTGCTGGTGGTATGAGCCCCTTTTGCTCGTAAAAGCGGATAGTACTCGTGGGTAAATCTATAACTTCTGCTAACTGACCAATACGCATAAAAAACTCTCAACAACAGCCTTGACCTTAAAGTTAACTTTAAGCTTATAGTAGATTTATTGTCAGCACAATGAGAGACCACACAATGTCATCTAGCGTTTTTACCCCTTTTTCGCTGCCTAATGGGCACACCATAAAAAACAGAATTGCAAAAGCCGCCATGGAAGAAAATATGGCACAAGCCAACCAGCTACCTGGACACGCACTGTTCAACTTATATAGAGAATGGGCTAAAGGCGGTGTGGGCCTTATAATTACGGGTAACGTTATGGTTGACCATTTAGCGATGACTGGGCCCGGCGGTTTGGCACTAGAGTCGACAACGCCGCTAGCTCCCTTTCAACAACTCGCTACAATGGCAAAACAAAACGGTACGCGCTTATGGATGCAAATCAATCACCCCGGTCGCCAAGTGTTTAAGAAAATGGGTGGCAAAGTTTTCTCCCCTTCTGACATCCCATTGAACATGGGCAAGCATTCAAGCTTGTTTGGGCAGCCCAAGGCAATGACTAACAGTGAAATAGAAGACGTCATCTTGCGCTTTGTAACGACTGCATCGCTTGCAAAAGAAGCCGGTTATGATGGCGTTCAGATTCACGCGGCTCACGGTTATCTACTTGCACAATTTCTCTCGCCGCTCACTAACAAACGGCAAGATCAATGGGGGGGCTCGCTTGATAATCGCGCACGTATGTTATTGAGAATAGTACAAGAGGTGCGCCAGCAATGTGGTGCTGATTTTGACGTTGCGGTAAAACTCAATTCAGCTGACTTTCAAAGAGGTGGTTTCGACGTAGAAGACGCGCAGCGCGTTGTTGCCATGTTAGCCCAACATAATGTTGATATGGTAGAACTGTCAGGTGGAAGCTACGAAGCACCTGCTATGCAAGGTCGTACAGCCGATGATAGAACGCTTGCACGTGAGGCGTACTTTTTATCATTTGCAAAGGAAATAGCACGCTCGACTACGCTACCGATTATGACCACAGGAGGCATTCGCAAACTCAGTGTTGCTGAAAATGTGTTAGAAAGCGGAATCGATATGGTCGGCATTGCATCGGCGCTAGCGTTGACGCCTGATTTGCCAAATCGTTGGCTAACATTGCCCGACGTTGTGGGAGTTATCCCTGTCGTTAACTGGAAAGACAAAACCTTATCGGGGCTTGCCACCATGGCACAAGTAAAACGCCAGCTTCGTCGTATAGGAAAAGGAAAGACACCTTCTCATACTGCGAACCCTGTCGTGTCTTTGATACTCGACCAAATACGCAGTGCGTCATTAACCAAACGTTATCGAAAACAGTATGCTGAAGAAGTGGAATAAAGCTATTCTCGGCAGATGTAGACTATTGTACTATCGAGTTAATCTCTCCGATGGCGATTAACTCGCTTTTTTCTGCAGCACGAAGGAAGGTCTATGATTCGAACGATTGCGTTTGTTGGTGGTACGCATGGCAATGAAACCAGCGGTATTCAACTTGTTAAAAACTGGCAACAACACGGGATACCAGCGCGCTTTGCACCGCTACACATTTCACTTCATATCGCAAATCAAGCGGCGCTTGAAGCCAACGTGCGCTTTGTTGAAGAAGACTTGAACAGGCAGTTTACCTTTGATGGGCTAAACACGCACAATTCATCTAAAGAGGCTGTACTAGCTAAAGAACTCAATAAGCAGTTTGGGCCTAAAGGTAACGCCACAACCGATTTGGTCGTAGATATCCACAATACTACAAGCGCAATGGGCGCTACGCTCATTATCTTAGAAGCTGATGAGTTCCATGTTCAACTTGCTCGCTATGTTAAACACCACATGCCTGAGGCGAATGTACTGCTTGAAGACGAAAAGCCCTATTTAGAGCATGGATACTTATGTACAACGGGTAAGCGCGGTGTAATGATTGAGGTAGGTGGTCAACCTCAGGGAGTACTTCGCGAAGATGTATATCTATTGACGCAAACCATGGCCGAAGTCATTTTGGACTTTTGCTCGGCTTACAATGAAGCGTCTATATCTACAGAAACACTCCCGCCTTGCGAAGTGTTCAGGTTAGGTGAAAACATAGCGTTTCCACTTGACGAGAATGGGCAACGTACAGCTATGATTCACCATGCATTACAAGATGCAGACTTTAAACCGCTACTGCCCGGCATGCCAATGTTTAGAACGTTTGATGGACATGACATTGTGTGGCAGGGAGAGTCTGAGACGTATCCGCACTTTATTAACGAAGCGGCATATTTCAAACTTGATGTCGCCTTTGCAACAGCAACGCGCATTGTACTCTAATAAAAAATGGCCACGTGAAGTGGCCATTTGAAAAATCAAAGCGCGTTATGCTTGTAACGCGTCAATAATAGGCACATTCGCCTCGGGAAAGTCATCAGCATCTAGTGCGTTAAGCGCAACCCATCGAGAGGACTGCCCTTCCTTGCCATGAGGTTCACCCGCAAAGTCTGTCACACGGTGTACGTCCAACTTAACAACCTTATCGCCATAGTCGTGAGTAATAACGATGACGGGTTCACTAGCAAGCACTTCAATACCGACTTCTTCTAGCAATTCACGAGCGAGCGCATCTTGAACGCTTTCACCTTGCTCAACTTTTCCGCCAGGAAATTCCCATTTCCCGCCTTGATGAAGATGGTCTTGGCGTAGCGTGATAAAAATATCGTCGCCGCGAGCAATAACACCCACAGCAACGTGAACAACTTTCATTACTTCAACTTACCGTGACAATGCTTGTATTTTTTACCCGAGCCACATGGACAAGGGTCGTTACGACCTACTTTGGCACCTTCACGTACCTGTGTACGTACTTTGTCGCTTGCTTGCTCTGGTGTCGCAGTTGTTTCTTCATGCTCAAAGTTCTTAGGTACATCATCGGCCTGGCGACGCTGCTCTTCTACTTTTTGAACATCTTCTTCAGCTTGTACTTTTACGCGGGCCAAAATAGTAATCACTTCTACTTTTAGGGCTTCAAGCATTTGAGAGAACAATTCAAATGATTCACGCTTGTATTCTTGCTTAGGGTTTTTCTGTGCATAGCCACGCAAGTGAATACCCTGACGCAGGTGGTCCATCGCCGCCAAATGCTCTTTCCAATGACTGTCGAGGTTTTGAAGCATTACCGCTTTTTCAAACTGACGAAGTACTTGCTCACCCACCACGTCTTCTTTCGCTTTGTAGGCATTAACGACTTCATCTAAGATACGCTCACGAAGCTTTTCTTCATAAAGTTTGTCATCATTTTCCAGCCATGTTTGTAGAGGCAGGTCTGCAGCAAAATCGGCTTTAAGTCGCTCTTCAAGCCCCTTAACGTCCCACATCTCTTCCAACGATTGAGGTGGAATGTATTCATCCACAACGCCAGAGATAACGTCTTCACGGATTGCTGTAATAGTCTCGCTAATATCACCCTCGTCAAGAAGCTCGTTACGCTGCTCGTAGATAACTTTACGCTGGTCATTTGCCACGTCATCGTATTCAAGAAGCTGCTTACGAATATCAAAGTTACGACCTTCTACTTTGCGCTGAGCATTTTCGATAGCTCGTGTCACCCACGGGTGTTCAATAGCTTCACCACGCTCCATCCCAAGGCGCTTCATCATGTTACCCATTTTTTCTGAAGCGAAGATGCGCATAAGAGCGTCGTCAAGTGACAGATAGAAACGACTTGAACCTGGGTCACCTTGACGACCAGAACGACCACGTAGCTGATTATCAATACGACGCGACTCGTGACGCTCTGTTCCAATAATATGTAAACCACCTGATGCTAAAACCGCATCATGGCTCTCTTTCCACGCGGTTTTTACTTTTTCAATTTGTGCGTCAGTGGGGTTTTCTAATTTCTCAAGCTCTGCCTGCCAGTTACCGCCAAGCACGATATCCGTTCCACGACCCGCCATATTAGTCGCGATTGTTACTGCGCCAGGTTTACCGGCTTGTGCTACGATATCAGCTTCCTGCTCGTGGAATTTTGCGTTCAGTACTTTGTGCGGAATCTTCTCTTTCTTAAGAATACGAGAAATTAATTCCGAGTTTTCAATAGATACAGTACCCACAAGCGTAGGCTGACCGCGTTTTACACATTCTTTAATGTCTTCGACAATGGCTTCATATTTTTCTTCAGCCGTAAGATAAATAAGGTCAGCATTATCTTTACGCTGCATCGGTCTATTGGTTGGAATAACTACCGTTTCTAAACCGTAAATATGGTTGAATTCGAAGGCTTCAGTATCAGCAGTACCCGTCATACCAGCTAGCTTGTTATACAAACGGAAGTAGTTCTGGAATGTAATTGAAGCTAATGTCTGGTTTTCATTTTGGATGCGAACGCCTTCTTTAGCTTCTACCGCTTGGTGCAAACCTTCCGACCAACGGCGTCCTTCCATCGTACGACCTGTGTGCTCGTCAACAATGACAATTTGCTCGTCTTTTACGATGTAGTCTACATCTTTAGAGAATAGCTTGTGAGCACGCAGAGCAGCGTTAATATGATGAAGCAGCGAAATATTACCCGCAGCAAACAGCGATTCACCTTCTGGAAGAATACCTTCCTGGTGAAGGATCTCTTCAACGTGAATTTGACCGCGTTCTGTTAGATGAATCTGCTTAGCTTTTAAATCAATGGTGTAGTCACCATCGCCTTCTTTCCCTTCTTCATCTTCATTTTCCTGCTGTACTAGCTTAGGAATAACCAGATTGATACGACGATAAAGCTCAGAGCTATCTTCTGCCTGACCTGAAATAATAAGCGGTGTGCGGGCTTCATCAATTAGGATTGAGTCAACTTCATCAACTACAGCAAAGTTAAGCGGACGTTGAACACGATCTTGTGGGCTAAATGCCATGTTGTCACGCAAATAGTCGAAACCAAACTCATTATTGGTGCCGTAGGTCACGTCGGCCTGATAAGCGTCGCGCTTTTGTTCTGGCGACATGCCTGGCACGTTACAACCAACACGCATGCCTAGAAATGTGAAAAGTTGATTACTCCACTCGGCATCACGGCGGGCAAGGTAGTCATTCACGGTAACAACGTGAACCCCTTTACCAGAAAGTGCATTAAGGTAAGTTGGCAACGTTGCGGTTAAGGTTTTACCTTCACCGGTGCGCATTTCAGAAATTTTGCCTTCGTGAAGCACTTGTCCACCAAGCATCTGAACATCAAAATGACGCATGCCATACACGCGCTTACTGGCTTCTCGCACTGTAGCAAAAACGTCGTGTAGGATATCGTCTAATGTCTCACCTTTCTCTAGGCGCGATTTAAACTCATCAGTTTTCGCTTTGAGCGCCTCATCAGAAAGCTTTTCATACTCTGCTTCCAGTGCATTGATGGCATCTACGTTCTTGCGTAATTTTTTTAATAGTCGGTCGTTTCTACTACCGAATACTTTTCGAAGGATGCTTGAAAACATTAGCTTTTTTATTCCACTACTTGTCGAGACGCCGCACACATTGCACAGCTAAATTAAACCAATAAAACACGACCACGACAGGTCATGCTTTGCGATATTCAAAAAAATTGTTTACGTGTACGGGCGTGTAATACGCACCGCCAACGATTACCTGGCTGCTACCTGTCTACTTTTTGTAAACATAAGGTAGAGGATCGACTTGTTTTCCGTTTCTTATTACTTCGTAGTGGACATGAACACCCGTTGAGCGCCCAGTATTACCCATTTTGGCGATAGGTTGCCCTTTGGTCACCACATCACCTATTGAAACAGTAAGGGTTTCGTTATGCCCATATCGGGTCACAAAACCATCGCCGTGATCAATTTCTACTAACTGGCCGTAGCCGTAACGATCACCCGCCCAAGTCACAATGCCTGATGCGGTCGCTACAACGTTCTCCCCTGCTTTACCAGCGAAGTCCAAGCCCTTGTGCATTGCAGGCTTGCCGGTAAAAGGATCGGCTCGCATACCATAATAAGAAGACAACCACCCCGACTCTATCGGACGACCAGATAATTGGCTCTGTTCGTATATATGGTGACCCCTTACTAGACTTTCAAGCATAGACAGCTGCTGCGATTTCAAATCGAGCGACTGTTCAAGCTTAGCAATCTCTAGTAGTACGGGATCGTCTTGGAGGTTATCCGGTATCGATACCGGTACGAAAGCGTCCAGGTCAGCCGCTGACATACCTAATTCTGTTGCAATTTGCTTTCCTTTTTCGTCTAGCAGACGGGTCTGAGCAGACAGTTCAGCAATATGTGAAAGCAATGCTTGAAGTTTAATCGTAGTTTGCTGTTTCAGCGCTTCAACGTCTTTTTGAGTTTCGTTGACTTCGGTTTGCGCTAGACGAACACGAGCAATATCCTCTGATACTGACTCGGTAGAACGACTCGACACCAACATAAAAATAGACGAGAGCACTGTTGCGCTCACGAGCGTACGAACACTGATGCTGTGCCGATAGCGTCTGTTTTTACCTGCAAGTGTAATCGTTAATTTCATACCACGAAGAAAGAGTGCTGTTTCACGCCTGTGCATTGTTCTTTTTTACGCAAAAGCGCGCTTATTAGTAACACATGGGTGAAATTTATATAATTATCGGGCTACTGTATCATTAATTTCAGTAAATGCCATACGAAAAAAAGCCGCCCCGAAGGCGGCTTTTTAAAAATGCTTACGCTAATACTGGTTGGGCGTATCGAATTGGTGCAGTTTCCTGCGAATCATACGTTACGTATTCCCAACAATCTTTTTGTTCTAAAACAGCATTTAGCAGTTTGTTATTCAAACCATGGCCTGTTTTATAAGCGCGTAATTCACCGATCAAGCTATGACCACCAAGATACAAGTCGCCGATGGCATCTAGGATCTTGTGTTTTAAAAACTCATCGTCATAACGCAAACCTTCTGGGTTTAGTACTCTAAACTCATCTAACGCTACCGCATTTTCCATGCTGCCACCAAGCGCTAGGTTGTTCGCGTTCATGTATTCCAAGTCACGCATAAAGCCGAAGGTTCGAGCTCGACTTACCTCGTTAACATATGAACACGAATCAAAGTCCATGGTCATATGTTGACGTGTTTGACTAATGACCGGGTGGTCAAAATCAATTTGGAAGTCTACGCGGAAACCGTCATACGGTACTAATTCCGCCCACTTATCGCCGTCTTCTACGCGAACAGGCTTTTTAATGCGGATAAACTGCTTAGGCGCATTTAACTCTTCAATACCTGCTGACTGAAGTAAGAATACGAACGGGCTTGCACTTCCGTCCATAATAGGCAGCTCGTTACTGTCTACTTCAACAATGATATTGTCGATTCCTAGCCCTGCTAATGCAGAGGCTAAGTGCTCAACGGTTTGAATAGTTACGCCGTCTTCGTTGTTTAGACATGTACATAGCATGGTGTTCCCTACCGCATTTGCACGAGAAGGAATATCTACATATGGTTCAAGGTCAACACGCCTAAATACGATTCCCGTATTAGCAGGCGCAGGTCGGAGAGTCATTGTGACCTTTTCCCCTTTATGAAGCCCAATACCAGTTTCTTGCACTGGATGCTTGATTGTACGTTGTCTAATCATCTACTTAAGCTTTTACCTATTAAAAAAGCGGTCGCAAATTATAGTGAGTTATCACTCACATGTCAAAAAGTGCCCACTTTGGTGCATATGTGGCATCAATTTGGCGCATTTCAACCTTTCGCGAAGTTATCTTTCTTCAGTGCATTTATACTCTCTCGAGTATGACAACACGTCAGTAAAATAATTCCCTTCCTAATCAGGCAGCTAAATTAATCTGCCTGCTTACGTAGGAACGCTGGAATATCTAAGTACTCAAGATCGTTATCCGGCTGCGCACTGTCATCGGCTTTAAGCGCTTGGTTACCTTCCGTACCACCTACTGCAGTACGAGGTTCGCTTGGCTGTGTGCTGCCATACTCTTTCGCAGATTGCGTTAGGCGAGAACCTTCAGAACTCACTAATGAGATATCTGGCTTACGCTCAGCACCAATACCCGTAGCAACAACAGTAACGCGTAACTCATCGGTCATTTCCATGTCGATTACTGTACCTACAACCACGGTTGCGTTTTCAGAAGCGAAAGCTTTCACTGCGTTACCAACGGTTTCAAACTCGTCAATCGCGAAATCTGGACCAGCCGTAATATTAACAAGAATACCGCGCGCGCCTGACAAATCGATATCTTCAAGAAGTGGGCTTGCAATGGCCGATTCAGCCGCTTCTTCAGCACGGTCTGGACCGCTCGCTGCGCCACTACCCATCATGGCTTTGCCCATTTCAGACATAACGGTACGTACGTCGGCAAAGTCAACGTTGATAAGACCAGGGCGGGTGATAAGCTCTGCAATACCTTGTACCGCGCCGCGCAATACATCGTTTGCTGCACTAAACGCTTGTAAAAGCGGTGTACCCGGGCCCATTACTTTCAATAGCTTTTCGTTAGGAATAGTAATTAACGAGTCAACATTGTTGGCAAGTTCAACGGTACCTTGTTCAGCGAAAGACGTACGTTTTTTACCTTCAAATGGGAATGGCTTAGTGACAACTGCCACAGTCAAGATACCCATTTCGCGAGCAATTTTTGCCACTTCTGGCGCCGCACCTGTACCTGTACCGCCACCCATGCCAGCAGTAATAAACACCATGTCCGCACCATCAAGCGCTTGACGAATGGTTTCTCTGTCTTCTTGTGCTGCTTCTCGGCCAATATTTGGATCGGCACCCGCACCTAACCCTTTAGTAACACTTGAACCAATTTGAAGTGTTACGTCTGCACTAGAACTACGAAGTACCTGCGCATCGGTGTTAACTGCAATAAATTCTACGCCTTCGATGCTTTGAGACACCATGT
>CAYVST010000053.1:0-23226 GCA_964454185.1 uncultured Alteromonas sp. | reverse complement strand
AGGCGTTGAACAAGACAATATACGCAAAAATATACGTGTTCATTTGAGCAATCTCGATGTAGAGAAAAAGCTATTAGATAACCCATATTGGCGCGATGAAGTAAGTGACACAGTAGCAACGGCTGTTGAGCCCTTTGGCTATTACAATAGCGAAACCAACGTAACCCTTAGTGAAGATGACAAGGTTACCGTTACAGTTTCTTTGAACACACCGTTAACCATCAATAAAGTTACCCGCGAGATTATTGGCGCAGGCCGGGAAGATAAAGCGTTTAGAGCCCGTTTTAACTCACTCAAACTGAAACAAGGTGATGTGCTAAACCAAACCATTTATGAATCTTTTAAGTCGTCTATGTTTAACTACGCGCTCTCTAATGGATATTTTGACTTTTTCTGGCAAGCGACACGTCTCGACTTAGTGCGTGAAGAAAAGCAAGCCAACGTGTTGTTGATAGCTCAAAGTGGTCCTCAATATCAATTTGGCGAACTACAGTTTGTTGACGACGATAAATCTCGCGCCATCATAGAAAGGCTTAAGCCCTTCAAGACCGGCGACGCTTACTCCTCAGCAGTTCTTGCCGATTTCAACCGTAGCTTAAGTCAATCAGGTTACTTCACACGCGTAATTGCTCGCCCCGTAGTAAGCGAAGCAAAGGAACGACTTGTACCTATTGAAATTGCGCTCATTCATAGACCAACTGACGCTTTCAATGTGGCGCTAGGCGCCGCTACCGATACAGGCCCTAGAATTCGACTGGGGTGGGAGAGGCCGTGGGTAAATAGCCGCGGACATTCCATTTCTTCAGATATTTTTGTCTCTGAACCTGAACAATCAGTGACAGCAGACTATCGCATTCCTATGAAAAACATAACCCAAGACTACGCGAGCATAGAAGCGGGCTATCAGTTTATAGAATACAGCAATACATCATTTGAAAGTGAAACCTTATCACTTTCAGCCCATCGATATTGGCAGGACACAAACTCACCGTGGCAGCACGACGGTTCGGTAACCTACTTACGGGAGACCTACGATCAAGGTGAGCTCACTACAAATACCACATCGCTGGTGTTGCCAGGCTACTCATTGTCTTACCGTAAAAAAGACAATGACCTCAACATTGATAATGGTTTGTATGTTCAAATGCTTGCGCAAGTAGGCAGAGAAGGGTGGGGATCAGATATAGATTTTGCTAAAGCTGTTGTCGAAGCCATGTACATATTCACATTTAACGACGCTCACCGCATTACATTGCGCGGAGAATTAGGCGCAATTGATGCCAGTAATTTTGACGAGGTCCCTACCTCACTGCGATTTTATGCAGGTGGCGATAGAAGTATTAGAGGTTTCGACTTCCGCGACATCTCGCCTCAAGCGAATGTAGTCAATCCGGAAACGGGGGAGATATCTTTAGATTCTATTGGCGGGCGCTACCTAGCCACGTCAAGTATAGAGTATGCGTATCAGGTGGCTGACAATTGGCGAATAGCGGCTTTTGTCGACGTTGGCACCGCAACAAATGATATTGATTCGGACTTTTCAGTTGGAGTGGGCCCTGGTATACAATGGATTTCCCCCATTGGACCAGTTAGAGCCTATATTGCCCGAGGGTTTTCACCCGAAGGAAACGATTGGAATTTTCATTTAATGCTGGGGCCTGAATTATGAAAAAGCGTACGGTCTCTCTTATTTCGCTATCGCCAATATTTCTATTGGTGGCCATTTATGCGCTACTCATCAGCCCATTGGGTGGCCCAACCATCAAAGTCGTTGCAAACAGTGTTGTACCCGGCCTTAGTATCGAAAAAATAGAAGGCGGAATGGCTGATAGCCTTTCCATTCAAGGGCTCTTGTGGCGCAATTCACAATGGGAAGTAAGCGTAAAAGAAGCCTATGCGGATATCACGTGGCGCTGCTTGTTTGAGCCTCGCGTTTGCGTAGACGAATTTACGGTAGATGATGCAAACATTAAACAGCTCGAAGAAGCCTCGACTGAAGACGAAAGTGCACCACAAAGTGAAATAGTGCTGCCTGTACCAATAGACATAGCATCATTATCGCTACGCCATGTCACGTTATCACTAGCAGATGCACAGCTTTCCCTTGATGAATTTACACTTGAGGAATTTGAAGGTAATAGCGCCATAGACCTTAAAACGCTGTTGATAAAAGGCCTAGCCATCACGCTGCCTCAAGGCACTGATACGCCCCCCACTACAAACACGCCGCCCTCATTGCCGACGTCGTATTCATTGAGCTACACCGTGCCTACTCTGCCTCAGATCAAAACGCCGCTGCCCGTTTCGATTGGCAACTTGTTGCTAGAAGATGCCACCTACCAGCAAGGGAATAGCCAGCATTTACTTACGTCACTATCACTTGAGCAGACAAGTTTCAAAGGTAGCAATATCAAAATTAGCCACATTAATGTGGTGCACCCACAAGCTAAAATAGAGGGAAAGTTAAGCGCAACGCTTAGTGATAACTTTCCTTTGCAATCCAAATTAGCACTGACGACAAACCTTGATAATAGTGCGCAGCACGTGACGCTAGATGCAAATGGTGCACTAGATAATTTAGCACTATTGGTTGAGGCAGAAGGGGCCGTGCAAGCTAAGGTAAGCCTTTCTGCGAACCTGCTTACAGAAACCTTACCCGTTCAATTCACCGCAAGCTGGCCAGAGCAATCAATACCCACTGTTGACAATACAACGTTAAAAGCCGGGGACCTGTCACTGATGGGCACAATGGGAGACTATGTTCTTAAAGGCCAAGGCGCAGCCATACTTCCAGATATTGGTGAAGTGCCTGTTACGCTTGATGTTGTGCTAAAGAAAAACAATATCTACATCAATCAAGCAAACATCCAGGCGTTAGAGGGAAGTCTTGTCAATACAGGCACCCTTTATTTAAACAACGTGATTGCGTGGGAAGGAAAAACGACGCTTAATGAAGTATCAGCAACGCGCTTTAGTGAGTATGCTCCCTCTCAACTAAAAGGTGAGCTAGAGACCATCGTACAATATTCTCAACAGGGTGGCTTACACGTCAGCCTTCGAGATATGAACATATCAGGTGAACTTCAAGGTAAGCCACTTCACGTTAATGGGAGTGCTGTTTACGCAAGCCCAAGCGACTTGCTTGTGACTAACTTACGTGTGCAACAAGAACAAAATGTCATAAAGGCAGTGGCGCAAGTACTTAACAAGCGCCACCTCAATGCTGATATTAATGTAGATATTGCAACGCTAGAAACACTTTACCCCGACGTTTCTGGCACCATAAAGGGTGATATAAAAGCCGAAGGGCCGTGGCAAAACCCACATGCCGATGGGGTAATAAACCTTGCAGATGTGCGCCTATCACCCAATCTATCTGTGAGCGCGGCGAAACAAGGCCCCATTAATAGTGAAATAACTATCAAAGGCGCATACTCCGATCACAAAGCTAATATTGAGATTGAGGTGCCAAACCATAAGGTCAATGTATCATTGGCTGGCACTTGGCAAGATAACCACTGGACAGGAAGCATCAGTGACACCAACCTAAAGCTATTGAATATGCAATGGGCACTGTCGCAACCTTTTGATGTTGATATAGGCACGACACCGCTAACAGCAAACATCGGCGCACACTGTTGGACGTCTCGCAACGAAGGAGAGCTTTGTATCTCCAATGTAAATTATGAGGACGAGCGTGCAAGTTGGGACCTTACAGCGTCGGCACTCCCCGTTGGCCTTTGGGCAAACGAAATGGCACCGCACATTGTTCCTACTCCGTCTCGCGCTACATTGAATATTGATACCAAAGGGCGCTATTCACCTAACGATCCTATTGACGCAACATTTACTGCATCATTGAGTTCAGCAACCTGGCAACTTGGCGAGAAACGCCCTTTAACGTTAACCATTAACGCTGTTGAAACGACTGGGCAGATGAAAAAAGGCCAACTAATGTCATCGTCTCTTATTTCGAGTGAAGATATCGGTAAAGCGACCCTTACGTTCAACACTCGTCCTTTAGAAGAAAGAAAGCCACTGGAAGGACGATTGGTGATGAAGGGGCTAGATGTATCGCCGTTCAAGCCTCTATCACCCGCTATTCGAACGCTTACCGGCGTACTCAATGGCGACATTGCATTAGATGGGTACTTCGATGATCCCTCTTTGTCCGGTGAGTTGGCTATTTCTAACGGCGCTATCGATATTCAAGACACCCCTGTGACGCTTGCTAACTGGCAGCAATCGATTGTACTTAACCAGCAATCAGCCACGCTAGACGGGACTTTTATTTTAGGTGGCGGAAACGGCTCACTGAGTGGAGCAATAAACTGGTCTGATACACCCAGTGCGGATTTAACCCTCAACGGCGATGATTTTGAAGTGCGTCAGCCCAATATGCGCTTAAAGCTTTCTCCAAATATTACCGTTGTTGCCACTAGCGAGAAAGTTGATGTCACTGGTGACATCAATATTCCGTGGGCCCGCATTGAGATAGAGTCGCTACCTGAAAGTGCAGTGTCGCCATCTAAAGATGTACATTTGCGCGGCGAACCAATACGCGAAGAGCCACTAGATATTGTTCACGCCTCGGTAATGGTAAATATTGATAAAGCCAAAACACAAGAGGTAAAACTAGAAGCATTTGGCCTAACTGCTAGCCTACACGGAGGTATTCGAGTCAATACGCAGCCGGCATTGGTTGGCTATGGAGATCTACAAATACTGAATGGCCGATATAGTGCTTATGGGCAGCAACTCATCATTCAAACAGGTGAAGTCCAGTTTAATGGTCCTATTGATCAGCCTTTGTTATTGGTTGAAGCCATTCGCGACCCAGCAAAAACGGATGATGACGTCATTGCAGGTATTCGTATTGATGGTCCAACAGATTCTCCAAGCATTAATTTATTTTCTGAGCCCGCCATGAATCAGCAGGGTGTATTGTCTTATCTTTTAACGGGTTCTGGCTCAGATTCACCGAATGCAGACCCCAACTATGGTGCTATTTTACTCGGCTTCGGCCTTTCCAACACAAAAGGGCTGACAGGCCAAGTGGGTAGTGCATTAGGGATTGACGATTTTAGTTTAAGTACAAATGAAGATAGGTTGTCAGTAACGGGGCAAATCAATGACAGGCTTTCTGTAGAGTACAATGTTGATGTAGGCTTAAGTAATAACGACGCCAACAGCACCTTGCGTCGTCGACAGCTTCCACCCGACCTGGCACTGAAATATCAATTGTTACCGAGCCTTTACCTAGAAGCGATTCAAACCACCCTAGAAGACCAGTCTGAATTCGCACTCGACTTGTACTATGAATTCTTCCTTGGCGACAATAGGGCGCCAGAAGAAGAAGGACTTGATGAAGCTGAAGAAAAGGCATCAAGTGCATCCAAGTTGCCCTAGCGATAGCGGTGGCTAGCCATATCCTCAAGCGCTTTTAGCTGTTTTTCAAAGCGCTTTTGCCGTTTGTCAGCCCACACGTACCAAATCACCATCACAACACAAAGCCCGCCCATTAAGTAAAACATCTTTAGCAGTTTTTCAGGCGCTACTTCTGCTGACAGATACCGTTCCAGCAAAAATGCGGCTATAAATACGACGGCAGACCAGGCAGAATGCTTTGTAATAAAAGCTATTTTGACATTGTTTTTTATTTGCTTAGACAGCTGAAGTAGATGATCAACCGTTTGCGAGTCTTTTGAAAACGCAGCCACCCGTCGCAACCATAGCTGATACATCAAAAGCGGAATGGCAGCAGTAAAAATAACTAGGTTCATGATCTGTGCCGCCAGCGAAAGTTTATCCCAATACGTAACTATCATATAAACAGCCGGGGCAAACGCTAATGAGTCAATAACCATATACCAGCGCTGCTTAGTTCTTTCGCTGCGTAAGTTGCGTTTAACTGCCTCAAGATCAATATCGTTTACTGGCTGAGTCTGCCATAACGCTGTTAGATTATTTATTTTATCGTCACCATCATTAGGCATGAGGTGCCTCCTGTATCACACTTTGTTTGGCGCGCTTCAAAATAACGCCCACATGATTTTTGGTAAGACCGCAAACATCGGCAATTTCGTCATAACTCAGCCCTTCAAGTGAAAGCGTAAGCACCTGACGAGATTGCAGTGGTAATGCGCGCACTGCATGTAATAGCTGCTCTAAAGACTGTTGCTGACTTGATGCGACTTCTGGGGAATGCGCTGAACTATGATAACCATCTGAGCCTAGCTCTTCGTTTTCATAACGATGGGTATCAACACGTTTAACTTGGCTTGCTACGTGAGTCACAGCACGGTTATGCGCTATTTTAAGGATGTAGGTTTTAACGCTACTATCGCCTTTAAAGCGCGCCAAACCCTGCCACACTGCTATAGCAATTTCTTGCAACAGTTCTTGTTGCATAGCATGGTTGGCCTCGTAGCTATTTGCTACCCGGCTTAGTAACGCGCCGTACTGAGAAAAAACGGCTTCAAACCCTTGCCCCAAAACTCGTGGACCCTACCTTGTTATTGTCGATATCCGCAACGGCGTTGCTAAAAATTGTACGGTATTGTTTCTGTGTAACAACGACACTAGTACATTTATAAATCAATACATTACGCTGCATGATAAAAGTACAGTCTGCTGTAGTGCGTTTTTATTACAGCATTTTTAAAAATGCGCTGTAATTTTTTTTGCCTTCCGACGACTAGTGATAATGAAAGCATTGTTGTAACACCTAACAAAACGGGTTAGGAAACATAAATTCCGACATACACATCACATTGAGGAAAGCCTAATGTCAACGTTAAGCCTTGTACTTTTACTAAGCGGTATTACTTCTATTGCGCTCTTAGCGTGTTACCTAGACGCCAAATTCCAATGGCGTTTAAACGACTGGATGAATGGAAAGTGTAGCAACCCATTTATCGCCAGCAACGCTACGACACAGGCGCAGAAAATAAAGGAAAAAGATGCGCAAATTGAAAAACTTATGGAACGGATAGAGACACTAGAAGCCATAGTGACTGAGCCCGCATACGAATTAAACAAGAAAATCAACGCGCTAAAATAACCGCTGTAACTACGACGTAACGGTTTGATGTTAATTGGGTACTGATGGGCGGCGCATAAAGCCGGGGATTTTCCCCATGGCAATAGCGTTGCCTATCAGCACAATGACAACCCCAATCACAGATAGCAAGCTCCACTTATAGCCTTCGAAAAACGTTGAAATAACCAGGGCAACCATGGGGTAAACCAGCACGACATAAGCCGCTTTGTCGGCCCCCATTTGCTTTAGCAATTTCATGTAGGCGCCAAACGCGAACACCGAGCCAAATAGTGCTAAATACAGCAATGACCAATAAAAGCTACTGCTTGTAGGAATAGTTAATTCGCCGGGTAAGAGGAGCGATGTAACAAATAACAGCACCATGGCGTACGTCATTGCATAAAAGTTCATTTGAATGACTGGCGTACCTGCGGTGAGTATGCGCTCAGAAATCACATTACCAATAGACGCGCACAAGAAGCTTACAAACGCAATACCAAGCCCTGTTGCAAGCGCTGCATTCATAGACACTTTTGAAAATTCGGGTACAAATAAACAGATGATGCCACCTAACCCAAAGGTGGCGCCAATCACAACTTCTTTGCGAATGGGCTCTTTAAGCCACCATCGACGCAATACAACATTGATATAGATAATACAGGAGCTCATCAATGCTAACAAAGCACTGATAATATGCGCTTGTGCAAGGTACAACAGCGTGTAGTTAAGGCTGTATAAGAAAAGACCCACTGCCGCCATTTTTACATGAACATGCAACGGCAAGTTAAGAGGCAACTTTTTCACCAAGCAGTAGGCTCCCAAACACGCCGAAGCCAGCAAATAACGAAGCGCAATGGCAAAGGTTTCAGAGGTATGCCCAATTTGATACGTGATGGCTATCCAGGTAGACCCCCAAATTAGGCAGCACAAAGAAAAAAGCGTTGGATTATTCATTGATATTGCTTCTTCGGTGGCTCAGGTGCTCAGTAAGCGCTTTAACCGCGCTATCTAATAGCGTCTGTCTGGCGCGCTTACCAACCCATGCATTGTGAGGCGTTATTAAAAGGTTAGGTAATTTGGCATTAAGCAGGACATGATTTTCTGGCGGCGGCTCGACAGACAACACATCTAAGGCTGCACCACCAATTTGTTGAGCTTTTAAAGCGCTTAGCAGCGCAGGCTCACCAACTAAGCCTCCACGTGCCGTATTAATAAGAAAACCACTGGGCTTCATCTGTTCAAGCAAATCGGCATTGATCATTTTTTCGTTTTCTTGGGTTAGCGGACAGTGCAAGCTAAGCACATCAGCACTTGGCAACAGCGTGGCTAACGTGGGGCGAGGGTCGTCCTGTTTACCCGGTCGAGCGGCAATACTGACTTTCATACCAAACGCTTTAAACAACTTCTCCACTCGTTTGCCCAATTCACCATGCCCCACTATCACGGCATGCTTACCGGCAAGTTCAATAACGGGGTGCTCAGATAAACAAAAATGCGATGATGCAGACCACGCGCCTTGTTGAACGTCATGCTGATATTGCGCAAAACTTGTGGCTAGATTAAGCAAAAGCGTAAGCGTATGTTGTGCCACACTGTCAGTGCCATAACCCTCAACATTTCTCACCTTAATGCCATGTGCTTTGCAATAGTTAAGGTCGATATTATTCATGCCAGTCGCAGTAACACCAATGTACTTTAACAGTGGCGCCTTTTGCAGCACGCTTTCATTAAGCACAACTTTGTTAACTAAAATAGCATTGGCATCTTTGATACGGCTTGCTGTATCACTAGCTTGGGTTTGCCCATAAACCGTCGTATTGGCGTCAAGCGAATCGAAAAGCGCAGTATTAAGTGTTTCTAGGCCCAGTGTTTCTGCATCGAGAAACACCACGTTAGGTAAGCTCATAGCCCTTCGCTTATCGACTCAAGTGCCGTTTTTATTCTTAGTGGAATAGGTATCGCTTTATCCGATCTCTTGTCTACGAACACATGGACAAACTGCCCATGTGCAACGCGCCGCTGGCTCTCTCCAGCGTAGACAGAGAGCCCGTAGGTCACAGAACTTCGGCCTATTTTAATAACCCGAAGGCCCACATATATGGCTTCAGGGTAGGCGGCCGGTGCGATGTACTGACATTGGCTACTCACCACATAGGCAACTGACTGGCCGTTATGAATGTCCAGCCCACCTTTTTCAATTAAGAAGCGATTGACTGCGGTATCAAAAAAGCCGTAATACACCACATTATTGATGTGTCCGTATGCATCATTATCTTGCCAACGTGTGGCAATGGTAACGGAATAAGGGTAGTCAGCAAGCGTTGGCGTAATGTCAGTCATAAGGCTCCTCGTTGCGCATGTACTAATTAAGGCTTAATACAACACCATATCATCACGGTGAACGGCCACATCGGCTGTTTCATAACCTAACACATTGGCGATGTCTTTCGACTTTTTCCCTTTTATAAGCATTAAGTCCTTTGCGTTATACAAGCTTAATCCTTTGGCAACTAACTGCCCGTCACACACTATTTCAACCGCGTCACCTTGCTCAAAAACGCCATCAACGTGAGAAATACCCGATGGAAGCAAGGATGCGCCTTTTTCTACAAGGGCGGCTTGCGCACCGGAATCGATCTCTATTTTACCTGCCGTTTTTAAAGTATGGGTTAGCCATAAACGTCTTGCATTTGCTGGCGTGCTGCTGGCGTGAAAGAGCGTGCCAGGCACTAAACCTTCCATTAGCGCGTCAAACGTTTCTCCTTTTCGCCCATTAACAATAAGGGTTTGAATACCACTACTGGTGCACTTATCTGCCGCTTCTATTTTTGTTCGCATGCCTCCTGTGCCGACCGACGTGCCAGCACCGCCAGCCAAGCTATAAATGCTTGAATCAATCTTTTCAACTTGCGGTATTAATGTGGCCGCGGCATCTTTACGCGGGTCTGCCGTGTATAAACCGTCGATGTCAGAGCAGATAATTAAGGTGTCAGCTTGCGCCACAAGCGCCGTATAAGCGCCTAAATTGTCGTTATCGCCCACTTTAAGTTCATTCACAGCAACGGTGTCATTTTCGTTAACAATAGGCAAAGCGTGGTGATTGAGTATTTCCCGCAGCGTGTTTTTAATATTCACGTAACGCTCTCTATCGCGAAGATCATCTGCGGTTAATAAAACTTGAGCACAGGGGAAATCGAAAAATCGCTGCCAATTCGCCATCATAAGATTTTGACCGATAGCAGCCATAGCTTGCTTTTCTGCAATAGAGGCATTGTGACGCACTTTAACTTTACTGCGTCCTGCAGCGACACTGCCAGAAGACACTAAAATAACTTCTTTGCCAGCCTCACGACTTGCAGTGATAAAACGCGCTAGCGCCAACAAATAACGACCACTGCATTCATTGCCCTCGGGCGCAATAAGAGCACTACCAACTTTGACGACAGCACGCTGCCAAGTGAAACGATTCATAACGGGAAGTAAAAAGGAAACAAGAGCTCAAGAATACGACAGTTAACGCGTGAAGCAAAACGTTCTGTTACAGATTTTTTGCGTTAAAACATGGTTAGTTTACGGTCAAAAACTGGATTCATTTATCAAGGTCGATATACTAGCGGTGTTATCTTATAACAATTCTAACTTACAAGTTGCAAGGAACCTGCATGAGCACCTCAAAACGACATTTAATCTGGCTAGCGCCAGTATTGTCTATGCTGATTTCTCTTCCAAGTGCAAACGCCGCCATTAAACAAACAAAAGGCGACTTTGAAGATAAATTCCGTCAGCTAGACGAAGTACTTCCGACTCCTAACGTATACCGTAACGCCGCAGGTGAGCCAGGCCATGAATACTGGCAGCAGCAAGTAGATTACGACATCGATGTAAAGCTACTTGAAGACAAGCGTCGTATTGAAGCGAAAGAAACCATCACGTATCACAATAACTCACCGGATACATTGAAGTACTTGTGGATCCAACTTGACCAGAACAAGTTCCGCGATGACTCAATGTCAGCGCTTACCACCACGTTTGGCGGTATTGGTAATCGTGGCCCGGGTACCCAAGCAGCAAGTGGCGACAAGCCTGCAAAGCTGAGCATGGGTGCACTTCGTCGTCAGCAATTTGTTGAAGACAATGAGCTTGGTTACACTATTTCTCGCGTTGAAGATAAGTCAGGCAATGACTTACGCCACACTATTGTTGGCACCTTGATGCGTGTTGACCTTGCGAAGCCGCTTGCACCTGGCAAGAAAGTGACGTTCGATATCGATTTTGCCTTTAACATTGTTGAAGAAGATGCGGTATCTGCACGCGCAGGTTACGAGCACTTCCCTGATGATGAGCGCGAAGGCGGTAACGACATCTTCTTGCTTGCACAATGGTTCCCGCGTCTTGCTGCGTACACAGATTACGAAGCATGGACCAATAAGGAATTCATTGGTCGTGGTGAATTTACGCTAGAATTCGGTAATTACGAAGTAGATATTACTGTACCTGCCGACCACATCGTATCGTCAACAGGTGTACTACAAAACCCGAAAGACGTGCTAACCAAAACACAACGCGACCGTCTTAAGAAGGCAGAAAAGGCAGATCGTATCGTATTCATCGTAACGCCAGAAGAAGCGATTGAAAACGAGAAGGAAGGTACTTCTAAGCTTAAGACGTGGACGTTCAAAGCTGACAACGTTCGTGATTTTGCTTGGGCATCGTCTCGTAAATTCGCTTGGGATGCGCGCGGCTATCAGCAGGGCGGTGACACACAGCCTCTTGTTATGGCTATGTCGTTCTACCCTAAAGAAGGTGGTGAGCTTTGGGAGAAGTATTCAACTGAATCTATCATCCACACGATGGATGTATACAGCCGCTTCAGTTTTGATTACCCGTACCCGGTAGCGCAGTCAGTAAATGGTCCAGTTGGTGGTATGGAATATCCAATGATCACCTTCAATGGTCCACGCACTGAGCTTCGCGATGACGGTTCTCGCACATACTCGCTGGCTGAGAAGCGCTTCCTAATTGGCGTTGTTATTCACGAAGTCGGTCACATTTATTTCCCAATGACGGTTAACTCTGATGAGCGCCAGTGGACATGGATGGATGAAGGCCTTAACAGCTTCCTAGATGGCGTAGCAGGTCGCGAGTGGGACCCAACAATTCCTTGGGGTGTTGAGCCACGTGACATTACCGGTTACATGAAGTCTCAAACACAGGTACCTATTATGACGCAGTCTGACTCTGTATTGCGCCTAGGTCCAAATGCTTATACCAAGCCAGCCGTTGCACTAAATATTCTACGTGAAACGATTCTTGGTCGTGAGTTGTTTGATTTCGCGTTTAAAGAGTACGCACAACGCTGGATGTTCAAACGTCCAACTCCTTCAGATTTCTTCCGTACTATGGAAGAAGCATCAGGTGTTGATCTTGATTGGTTCTGGCGTGGCTGGTTTTACACAACCGATCATGTCGATATTAGCCTAGACAGCGTTTATAAGCTGCGTCTAGACACTGAAGACCCAGACATCGACTTTGCGCGTGAGCGTGATGCCGAAATGGAAAAGCCAAAGTCGCTTACCGATATTCGCAATAAAGAAGAAGGTAAAAAGCTATGGGTTGACCGCTTTGAAGATATCCGCGATTTCTACGACGACAACGATCGTTACACGGTAACTAACAAAGAGCGTAACAAGTATCAGAAATTCCTGAAAGGCCTTAAGCCTTGGGAGCGTAAGGCTTTCGAGCGCGCTGTTGAGGAAGACAAAAACTACTATGTGCTAGATTTTAGCAACAAAGGTGGTTTGGTAATGCCTATCATTCTTGAGCTGACGTTTAAAGATGGCAGCACAGAAGAGATGTACATTCCTGCCGAGATTTGGCGTCGTACCCCGAAAGCGGTAAGCAAGCTTATCGTTACGGAAAAAGACAAAGAGCTAGTTAGTGTAACCGTTGACCCTCACTGGGAAACAGCAGACGTTGATGTAGAAAACAACCACTACCCACGTCGCATTATCCCATCGCGTATTGAAGCGTATAAGAGCAAACCGCGTAACACCTACGAGCACCGTGACCTTATGCACGACTCGAAGACCGAGCTTGATAAGATTGAAGAAGTAGAAGGCAACGATGACGAATAAGTTGTCTGTGACTTTCAAGCAGGGCGCACCAGCCCTGCTTGCCAGTCTTGTTGTTTTAACTGTAGTTTGTGTCAGCTTATTTAGCGCACAGGTGAAAGCGCACCAAATTAAGGCCGCTATTACCACCGTGTTGTTTAACCAGCGCACAGAAAACATAGAAGTAATGCACCGCTTCAATCTTCACGACGCCGAGCACGCGGTAAAGGCCTTGTTCGATAAGCACGCAGACATTATGGATGACGTGAAAACACAGCAAGAATTTGCCGATTATGTCGCTAAGCACTTTGCTATTCTCGATAGCGAAGGTAAGCCACTTACGCTTGCAGAAGTAGGCTATGAAGTAGAAGGTAAACATTTTTGGGTATACCAAGAAACCGCTGAGCCACCAGCATTAGCGGGCTTGCAAATTCGTCACGACGCACTTCGTGATTTATGGCCAAAACAAGTGAATACGCTAAATGTTGAGGGCAGAGGTGACGTGAAAACGTTAACGTTTGCCGATACTGTAAACTTACTTGAAGTAAGCTTTAAAGGGCACGAACACTAGCGTTCTGTTTATTACTTTTTCTTTTTTTGAAAACCCGTCTTTATGGCGGTTTTTTGTTTTCTAATCAATGTCAGACTGAAGTCTTATGGTGCTTTGTACTCAAGTTCACTAACGTTAATGTAGGCACAAAAAACGAATAGGGCTTATGATGAGCAATAGTGCAGCAACCTCGTTAACGACTTCGGCAAAACGCACGCGACCTAGAAGTGAGAGAAAGCGTTTATCAGCAAGAGATAAGACGCGAAAGAGTGAAGCGCAAAGTGCAGAATTAGATACCGCTAACGCCGCCGATAAAACGCAGAGCAATGCATTCGCAAATAAGAAAAATATAATGTGGGTGCTGTTAAGCGGTGCCATGGCATTGACATTCATTGTTATGCTTTTTTTACCTAATACAGGTATGGGCAATGGTCTTATTGCAACGTATTCATCCATGCTATGGTGCGGCTTTTTTGGTGCTTCATTATGGCGCTATAGAAATGCAAATGGTTGGGCTGGCTTTGCCTACGGTAGCGTGCTTGGCTTTACACTTCAGTTTGTATCACAGCTTGTTTAGCACTTAGCAGCGCATACCCAGTGTAACTTCAACAGAAAATACCCTGCATTTAATTATAAGAATATGAGATGTCATAGGTTAGAGTAATCACAACAGACCTTTTCCTCGTAGTAGGAAGGTTAATGATTAATGAGTTCACTTATGACAGACAAATCTGACCCGCGTCCAACCAAAGCCATACCCTCTTCTCGACTTTCCCGTGTGACACGCTTAGGTACGCTTGCGGGCCGCATTGCCACAAATGTTGTATCACAAGGTGCTGGGCAATTGCTAAAAGGCGAGAAGCCCGTGCTGTCATCGCTACTTTTAACACCTAACAATATCAGCAAAATAGCAGACCAGCTGGCCACAATGCGCGGTGCTGCAATGAAACTTGGTCAGCTTATATCCATGGACACGGGAGACTTTCTTCCCCCTGAGCTAGCTACCATTCTAGGGCGTTTGCGCGAAGACGCAGACCCTATGCCAAAGATTCAGCTTATCGACACACTCAAGACCTCGTGGGGCGAAGATTGGCAGGCGTCACTGCTGTACTTTTCCTTTGCCCCCATTGCCGCCGCATCTATTGGTCAAGTGCATAAAGTGATCACTATGGACGGCAAAATGCTGGCAGTAAAAGTGCAATACCCTGGCATAAAAAAGAGTATCGACAGTGATGTGGACAATGTTGCGACACTTATAAGGTTGACTGGTCTAATACCGAAATCACTTGATATTGCTCCGCTGTTAGCAGAAGCCAAGCATCAACTCCACCAAGAGGCCGACTATTTGCGTGAGGCCGATATGCTGACGCGCTATCGCGCTCACTTAGAAAATAATGAAAATTTCATCATTCCAGAGCGCTATTCACCGCTAACCACGCCCACTGTACTTGCTATGGATTTTATCGAAGCATCCAGCTTAGACTTGCTGATCGATGAGCCTCAAGATGTCAGAGATACACTCATGACCGCCCTGATGACCTTATTCTTCAATGAGGTGTTTAATTATAGGCTGCTACAAAGTGACCCTAATCTCGCTAATTACAAATACAAATCGGACACCCAACAAATTGTGCTACTCGATTTTGGCGCAACCCGAGAGGTGCCTGAGAACATATCGATGCACTATCAATCGCTGCTAAATAGCGCTGCAAACAATAGCGAACTAGACATGAAAAAAGCAGCAATGAACATAGGACTCATTGATGCCAGTCATAGCGAATCGCAAATCAATGCCGTATTAAGTATAGGAATGGAAGCCTGTGAGGCCATAAGAAGTGAAGCACCCTACGATTTTGGCCAAAGTGACCTAATTGCTAGACTGCATGAAAAAGGCATGGCGCTTACCATGGAACACAATTTTTGGCATACGCCGCCTGCGGATGCCCTATTTATTCATCGCAAACTCGGCGGCTTGTTCTTGTTAGCAAAGCGTTTGTCAGCACGTGTCGACATGCGCAAAGCCGCTGCGCCATGGCTCATATAACGCGGATTACAGGAGCATTTAGTAGGGTAGGTCCATGCTGAATGGCAGCGCCATTTGCTCGGCGCTTTTTGGCGGGTTACCAATCATTTCATCATATGGCGTATCGTGTTTCATGACGGCTTTGTCTACAGTGCAATGTGCAAACGATTCTCGGATATGACCTGAACTAAAAAAACGCATTGGTTTGTTTTTCTTGTCATACACCATGCCGCTTTTATCACCGATAGACAAATAAACAAGATAAACATTCATTTCATACGACTGTACTTCTAAATAGTCGATTACCGTCGGCGTATCTTCGATATCCTTAAAATAAAACTTATGCATAAATACCTCATCACTGAACCATCACCAGAGGCACGACGTAGTTTTCAGCCTCCAGCAAGCAAATACATACGTTATGCAAGGTTATCAGGTTCAGTAGGAAGTACAGCTTCATCAAGTGGAGGGCGCTGGTGCGTGTAACGCACAGCAATAGTAAGCATCAATAGGCTGATCACAGAACAGGCAATATATACCAATGCAGCCATGCCCATTCCTGCTGCAACCCACATCAATGGGAAAACAAGAAGGCGAGGTCCCTCTAGCGCCAATGACATTTTTGACTGAGAGAGGATAAAGCCATTTTGGATACTCATGACAATAACCGTCGCAACAGCGATAAGTTGATGACTAGTAGGCAGAACACCAATGTTAAGTAACAAATACAGCGTCACGCCAAGCATAATAATGTGTTGAAGTAGACTGTAACGTGTTACAGCTTTGTGTATTTTTGGATGGTATTTTTTAAATTCACTCAATGGCTTTTTTTCCTGTGGGAAACGCGCTGTTACGTCGTCTGGTCGCCACCCCGTGCGTCCAAACCATACGCGAAATTTATCTTTCCACGAGCGGGTATGATAGCTATCTCTAGCCAACTGGCTATAAATCTGCAAATTCGCCCATAGGGGGTTAAAACTTTTGAGTGCGCCGCGAATACCATAAACCGGAGGCTCTTCTTTAAGCTCAGGTGTAAAGGTTCCGAATAGACGATCCCATAAAATAAACACACCGCCGTAATTTTTATCAATGTAAACGCGGTTTTGTGCATGATGCACGCGGTGATTAGACGGTGTTACAAAAATATTTTCCATCCAACCCAATGTCTTAATATGCTGCGTATGTACCCAAAATTGATAGACGAGATTCAAGGCACCTACCGTAATAATCATTTCGGGTTCAAAGCCAAGTAACGCAAGAGGAAGATAAAACACCCAGCTAAATAGTGCACCGCTGGTTTGACGCAATGCCGTGGTAAGGTTGTAGTCTTCACTAGAATGATGAACAACATGTGCAGCCCATAAAAGGCTCATTTCATGCCCCATACGATGATTCCAATAATAGAAAAAATCGTAAGCAACAAACGCCACTAGCCATACCCACCAAGTATCAGGCAGAGTAAACAAAGACACAGCATCATATACCAGAACGTATACCGTAAAAGGAATAAGCTGATGACCAATAGCAACCACACGCGACAATACACCAGCACTTAAGCTAGTGATTGCATCGTTGGTACGATAATGCCCTGTTTGACGCGTGTAATCGACAAAAAGCTCGACCCCAATTAATAAGAAAAACAGAGGGATAGCAAATAATATAACTGTCATGTCCATTACATTAGACCATCACGCGCAAATGTTAAACAATTGTTTTATAAATTATTGAACTTTTTACAATTATGTCTGGTGAGTTTGTTTTACAATATCGTTTCACCGAGGCTATTTTTACGTGGTATCGATGACAAATTGTAGGTAAAAGCAATCGAAAAATGGCGCCGAGACGTTAAAAACATGTCCGAATAAAGGAATTTATCATTTAAGGGAACATTTCTCTTGCTTGAACTTCTAATATTAGGTGTTATCTCTGGTAGTATTACACGAGGACAGTTTTCGTAACGGAGTCAATATGAGCGAGTCGTCAGAAAAGAAATCGTTAGGCCCACATTTTGTCATTGTGGGTATTATTCTTATTGTTATCCTGGCTGTAGTTTTTTGGCCTAGCGACGACAAGCCTGAAGTCGTTGACACGCCAGAACCCGAAGTTGTGCAGCCTGAAGTGCAACCCACCATTGAACCTGAAGTGTTTGAAACCCAGCCGGTTGCTCCTACTGTGGAGCTAGAGGAAAAAGAAGTCGTTGAGCCTCTACCTGTACTTGTTGAAGAGAAGCCTGAGCCACTAGACGTAAGCGATCCTGCTATAAAGTCATCACTGCTAGAAAGCTCTACAGCTGAAGCATCAAGCGTAAACAGAATGTTGGTTAATGAAGGTTTACTACAGCGCTTTGTTGTGTCGGTAACCAACTTAGCCAATGACGAGATGGCGCCGAATCATCAGTTACTCACTCCGCCCGAGCAGAACTTCCGCGTTTACTCACAGGCTGGTAAGCAGTGGATTGACGCAGCAAGCTATAAGCGCTACACCCCCTATGTTGATATGCTTGAATCGTTCGACAATGAAGGTCTTCTCAACGTATATACCATTTATAAAGACGATATTCAGGCGACCTATGCGGAAATAGGCGACCCTGATCAAGATTTTAATACTGTGCTTCTTGAGGCAATCGATCAATTGCTTGATACGCCTGAAGTGCCTGTGCCAGTTGAAGTTTACACCGATTCGGTGGCGTACAAATATGCCGACGAACGTCTTGAAAACCTCAGTGAACCGCAAAAGCAGTTATTGCGCACAGGCCCAGATAACATGCGTCGCATTAAAGCTAAACTCCGCGAGCTTAAAGCATTGGTTGAAGAGCGTGGATCTAACTAGATTCCAGCAGCAACTCAAGGGCACGTCTTCTAAGGCGCGCCCTTTGCCCCCTGTTGAAAAATGGAACCCCGATTTTTGCGGAGACATTAATCTTACCATCGCGTTGGACGGAAGGTGGTTTTACGAAGGTAGCCCTATTGGCAGAGCCAGCCTCGTATCGCTTTTCGCTTCAGTATTAAAACGCGAAGGCGAGCGGTATTTTCTTGTCACGCCCGTCGAAAAAGTAGGGATAACGGTAGAAGATACGCCTTTTCTTATCACACAATGGCAAAAAGTACTCGACGACGTCACCGGCCAATACTGCTATGTATTTACAACCCAGACCGGAGACGACATTAGACTTGAAAAAAAGTCACAACTGGAGCTACGCGAGCCACCTGAAGCACTAAAAGAAACCGACGCTACACCTATCCCTTATATTTGTGTGCGCCGTAATCTTTGGGCTCGACTACATCAAAATGTGTACTATCAGTTACTAGAGCAAGCGAGTGAAATTACCTCGCCACAGGCCACACAATTTACTGTGCACTCGCACAATACCGAATTTGTTATTGGTGAAGTAAATGCGTAGCGCTGTGCTAACGTATTCGCTATAGTTTACAAAACAACCAATTATAAGTACTCATGAAAAACTCCTTACTACGTTTAGGGCTGTCTGCCAGCCTTGCTATATTTTGTTCTACAAGCACAGCCGATACCCTTATTTATGCGGGTAATGCATTCACTGGCACCTCTTCAGCACTACAAAAAAACGTTACTGTTATTATTGAAGGCAATAAAATTAAAGCGGTAAGAGAGGGGTTTATTGAGCCTGGTCCCGGCGATGATGTCATCGACCTGAAGAACCACACGATTATGCCCGGGCTTATGGACATGCATGTGCACCTTTCATCTCAGCACGGCGGGCCGCAGACTTATTTGGAAAGATTTTCTCTAAACGAGGCAGACCTAGCGCTACGTGCGGCCGACTATGCTCATACAACGCTACAGTCTGGTTTCACGACGGTAAGAAACTTAGGCGATAGCTATAATGAAACCATTGCCCTTCGCAATGCAATTAATAAGGGTATTGCCGCTGGACCGCGCATTTACACGGTAGGTAAAGCAATCGCTACCACTGGTGGCCATGCAGATTCGAGTAATGGCTTCGCTCAGACGTTACGCCCACATGTGGGCCCCAAGCAAGGCGTAGTGAATGGTGAAGTTGAAGCAAGAGAAGCTGTACGTGCTCGTTATCAAGACGGCGCTGATCTCATTAAAATAACTGCTACAGGCGGTGTACTGAGCGTTGCAAAAAGCGGCCAGAACCCGCAGTTTATGACTGACGAGTTGAATGCCATTGTCGAAACAGCAAAAGACTACGGCATGACAGTAGCCGTGCATGCACACGGCAAAGAGGGCATGAAACGCGCTATTGCGGCAGGTGTTGATTCTATTGAGCATGGCACCTATATGGATGACGATATTCGTGCACTGATGAAAGCAAAAGGCACCTTTTATGTACCTACCATTTTGGCGGGAAAGTTTGTTGCTGATAAAGCCAAAATCGACGGTTTTTTCCCTGCATTAGTACGACCAAAAGCCGCAGCAATTGGCCCTTTGATCCAAAAGACATTCGAGCGAGCTCACAAAGCAGGTGTGAAAATTGCTTTTGGTACTGATAGCGGTGTTTCTGCGCACGGTGACAACGCGAAAGAATTTGCTTTGATGGTAGAGGCTGGAATGACCCCAGCAGACACACTGCTTAGCGCAACCGTCAACGGCGCAGAATTGCTAGGGGTAAGCGACATACTTGGCACCCTGTCACCCGGTAAATACGCGGATATTGTTGCAGTAGCCGGTAACCCTCTAGACGACATTACGCTAATGGAACGCGTATCTTTTGTAATGAAAGATGGGGTTGTTTATAAACAGTAAAGCATGAAAGGGTTACATGGCACTCGGTAAAAAAGTCAAAAAGAAAACCAAACAGCTCATTGACTCTAAGCACATGCTAACCAGTATCACACTGGCATCATTTCTTGAATCGACCATTGTGCCTATTCCTCTAGAAGCGGTTATGGTGCCGCTTATGCAAGCACGACGCGACGCGCTTTGGTCCATCGCGCTGATGGCGACACTGGGGTGTGTCGTTGGCGCGTTGTTTGGTTATGCACTTGGCTATTATTTATTTGATCTCATTGGGCATTGGGCCATTGAAACATTTTTCAGTCAATCACAATTCGATGACGTAAAAGCACAAATGAATAGCCAAGGCTTTTGGTTTGTGATGACCTTAGGCATCGTACCTATCCCGTTTCAAGTTGCCATGTTAGCCGCCGGGGCAACACAGTTCTCGCTCAGTCTGTTTTTACTTGCCACCGTTATCGCGCGCTCACTTCGATACTTTGGATTGGCAGTTGTGGTTTACTACGCCGGAGACAAAGCCGAACAGCTTATCCGACGCTATCGCATGAAAGCAGTAGTTGCGATTACTCTGGTGGTACTAGCGTTATGGTGGCTGTCTAACCTCGCTTTTTAACGCTTCTCAAACGCAAGCAACACGATGTTTTTCGATTTATTGCATCAATTTTTTGAACTTTACATTTGATAATGATTCTTATTTGCATTAATGTTGTTTAAAACGGAGGTGAAAATATGAATACTCAGCGACTATGTCCAGTTTATCGCAAGTGGCTTCAGCTCAATCCATCTAGCGCTCGCGAACATCGTTTATTCTCGCAACATCAAGCTCAAAAAGCACACAAGCAAGGAGATGTGCACGTAGCTCGCACACTGAGCTATCAAGCATTTGAAACAGCAAAAGTTGTGCTTACTTCACTTCAACCCACAACCCAACAGCACAGCGACACCGTGAAACACGATATTGCAGCGTTTGGCAGTATGGGCCTGTATTTATATTCTTTGCTTCGAAGTGAAAGCAAAAAGCGTGAAGCGCATACCGTACTGCAAGAGTGTCAACAACAGCTTATTGCCGTAATGCCGCTTCATGCCAGCAGCCCTAATGTGTGCCAACTGATTAGCGCCGTCCAATACGCCATAGAAAGAATCAGTGTTCCTTTCCAATCGCAACAAACGGTAAGCGTTGCTTCGCATTAGTAATGCGTTAAAAGGAGAAAGTTATGCCGTCAAAACAACACCAACACGATGACAACTTTATTTCGTTAAACGTCAAGGCGTCGGTACTGCGCAAGATGCTAAGCGGTGAAAACCTGCATATGAGTGATATTCACTGCACGTGCTCACAAAGCAAACAAGCGTTACAAAAACTGCTTTTACAGGCTGTTGTAGGTGAAAAGTAGAGGCGCTAGTCGCGCCCCTTTTTAATTACATATTGATAAGGCATCTCATCGGTTTGCGACGCCACTAAAGTGTGGTCCATAAAGCGACAGAAACTGGGGATATCTCTTGCCGTTGATGGGTCATCCGCGGTCACAGACAATGTCTCGCCATCGGCCAGTTTTCGAATGTTCAAACGCACCATCATAACCGGCTCTGGGCAGCGAAGCCCCAACGCATCTAAGTGCGTGCTGGCATCGTTAAACGCACTTTCGAAATCAGATGCCATAGCTTTCACGATAGGTGTTTATTGCGCTAATTTGCTCATCGTGGCCGCCTTTTTCAGTCAAATAGGCTACCACATCTGCCAGCGATACTATTGAAATTACGCGCGTGCCGAAGTCTCTTTCCACTTCTTGAATCGCCGATAGCTCACCCTTACCACGCTCTTGTCTATCAAGGGCAATTAGCACCCCTGACAGGCTGGCTTGTTGTTGCTCAATAAGTGTCATCGATTCACGAATGGCCGTACCTGCGGTAATCACATCGTCAACAAGCATCACGCGTCCTTCAAGCGGGCTGCCTACTAAATTGCCGCCTTCACCATGGGTTTTTGCTTCTTTACGATTAAAACAATATGGCACATCAAGGTTGTGTGAATCGGCAAGGGCGACCGCAGTAGTGGTGGCAATTGGAATACCTTTATAGGCTGGACCAAATAGCACATCAAACTCGACGTCTGCATCCATCAACGCGTCGGCATAAAAGCGTCCTAGCTTGGCTAAATCGCCGCCGCGGTTAAATAAGCCAGCGTTAAAAAAATACGGGCTTACGCGACCAGATTTAAGCGTGAATTCTCCAAACTTTAGTACGCCTCGGGCAATAGCAAATTCAATAAAATCTCGCTGAAACGCTTTCATGATGACCTCTTATGCTAATGCTGCTTTTTGAATATCAAACAACTCACGCAGACCGTGTTTACCAATGCTAAGCATCTCGTCTAGCTCTTCAAATGAGAACGGTTCGCCTTCTGCTGTACCTTGTACTTCGATCAATTTGCCTGTTTCTGTCATCACAATGTTCATGTCAGTTTCGGCAGCAGAATCTTCGGTATACTCCAAATCAGCAATCGGCGTACCTTCATAAATACCTACCGACAGTGCTGCAATCATGTGTTTAAGCGGGTTAGTCTTGATAATGCCTTTGCTACGCATAAAGGTAAGTGCATCAACCAATGCCACACACGCCCCCGTAATTGACGCTGTACGCGTACCGCCATCAGCTTGGATAACGTCACAATCTAGCGTGATAGTGTTTTCTCCCAACAGCTGTAAATCCACAGCAGCACGAAGTGAACGTGCAATAAGACGTTGAATTTCAAGCGTACGGCCAC
>CAYVST010000052.1:0-24705 GCA_964454185.1 uncultured Alteromonas sp. | reverse complement strand
ACACGGTGCTAGAGCGCTTAATGGAAGATATTTCGTTTGATGCTTCTGAAAAAAGCGGTGAGAGCTTTGTGATTGATGCCAACTACGTAAATTCTCACCTAGAAACACTGGTAGACAACGAAGACCTGTCGCGCTTTATTTTGTAATAAGCGATTTATGTGTTTTCAAAGCCCAGCTATATGCTGGGCTTTTATAATTCTGTGGCTAATGCCCTGTAGGGTAATAAATGGTTTTACATTGTTCGCTAAGCTATTTGTCGTCTTTACAGTAATGAAGAACACTACTTTTCAAATTAGGTCTTTCTATCCAGGTTCATTGCACCTACGCCGATATAGAGAAAGACAAACACTTATCCAAGCATCAATAATGTCCCTACGGTAAAATACCAAAAATAGAAAGTAGGACCATCTTTTTATAAATTGAGTTGGTCTATGGCATTACTTAGATTAATCTTACCGGCGACAGGAGTTGTTGCTGAAAACTAAAAAAGGAATTTTAATGTTAATGAAAAAGTGGCTATTGTTTTTGCTGTGTTGCTTTACCAGAACGCTTGGAAGAAGCAAAATAACCGGTAGCGCGCAACATGATGAAGCCCTTGTCTTAGTTAAAGCTGGTGAGTCTCAAGTTATTTGTTCTAAATTGCAAATAGGCGAGATTAAATCAGCAAGGTCACTTTTATCCTCCTTTAGATTGATAGTCTTGACTACTTTTGCAGGACTAATCGTCGGATGTTCTATTTACCCGACCTATCCAAAACCGAATGGCACACTCAGTTTGTTTGCTGTAGAAAGTTTTTTAGGTAGGAATACAACGTACAGCCAAGTGTCACTTGGCAACATGTCACTTCAGGAAAAAAGCTATAGCGATTTGAAAAAGGGAGCCGCTGCCAAGTGTATTTATAACATTGAATCTATACGTGTAAGTGTTTTTGAAACTCGAGAAACGCAGTGTAAAGCTTTTAAGGCAGAGCCGCCAATGCTCAATATTAAGCTTCCTGTAGGCGTTGAATTTTATTATTTAGATGAGGAAAATTTTTATATTAGGCATGAAATAGAGCAAAACCTCTTGGTTTTCGCTACAAGCAAAAATATATTTAGAAGAAAATATTATAAATCAAATTCCCGTCTTCATTTATACGCTTTGTTTACCACTCTACACGAGGCTTTTCACTATCTGCATTTGATAGAAAACCCGGGGTTCTCAGTCTCTTATGAAAGGGAAGAAATCTTGGCAAATGTGTTTGCTTTTGTTTTACTTAAAAATAAGATCACAATGTCTGAATTCAAAGAATTCTTGCACAAGGAAATGCTCCCAGCAGATAAACTATCATTATCTCAGATTACGAAATCACTCAATGCAGAAGTAGAATTTTTAAAAATCATAGACCAAGAAAATGAAGTAGAAAAATATTTTAACGAAGCCCTTTTACTTATTGGCGTTGACTCTGAGAGTATTCAACGTAAGCGCGCTTTGTGAGATGTTTGATGCCAACTACGTAAATTCTCACCTAGAAACACTGGTAGACAACGAAGACCTGTCGCGCTTTATTTTGTAATAAGCGATTTATGTATTTTCAAAGCCCAGCTATATGCTGGGCTTTTTTATAGTGCGGTGTAAGAGGCACTGTTGCGTAATGCGTTGTCTGCGCCTGCTTCTCTTTGATGAATAAATACCGAAATTATAGATATCATATCTAGGATAACTATATAAGAATATCGATAACATAAAGCGACTGGTATCTCAGATACCAAATCAATCATGTCAATAGATTGCTTTATTGACCTTGTGCTATTGGACCTCCGTATAAAAAATGAGCTCTACTTCCTCAAAAAATACTAAGAGCTTTTTATTTACTCCTCAGTGCCTCATTGCTTTATAAGCGGCAAAGTATTTGAGTTTGCGCCATTCTACTCAATGGCGCGATAGGTACATTCAGAACAGTAATGCCACAAGTCTCCATGATTCTCATGTCAGTACATCTGGTGAGTGGAAAATCTCAATTATTTGTCGATTAAACCAGTAATCTTTAGTGAAAATTGGAATAGCCACATTAGCAATGAGAATAGAGGAATAATCCCTCTGAGCGTGTTAAATCAATTGGACATTTAGGGTAATTTCACTGTAAACAAAACTTGAATCGCTCATTGTGACGACTTTCCCCCATTGCTTTTCGATGGGGCAAGTCGCAGCGGAACACATATAGTGGCTTTCAGTCCGCCAGTAGCCCTGTTTGCTAGCTTTAATTCACCCCCGTGGGTTTCGATGACTTTACAAGCGATTGTAAGACCAAGTCCATATCCAATTTTCCTTTCATTTCGAGAGAACTCGGCCCTGTAAAAAGGCTTAATAATTTCCGACAATTCTTCCTCTGGGACACCTTCCCCGTCGTCTTCTATTTCGAGTATGAGTAGATTTTTTGCTCTAACGGCGGTTGAAACCGTTATTTCACGCTTCGCATACTTAATTGCGTTCCGGAGTAAGTTGTCAATAGCTCGGCGCATTAACTCTTTGTCTATGAAAAAATAAAAAACATGTAACTCCGGAAGTTTTAGCTGTTTCTGGCAGTTTTCTGCTAAAAACAAAGCATCATTGAAAATTGGCTTTAGTAATTCATCCAGCCGTATCAGCGAGGGGGTGGTAATATGGTTGTTGTAGTAAGTCTCAAGTCGCGACAAAGTGAGTATTTCATCAATCAGCTTTTTGAGTTCAGATGTTTCTTTTTCAATTCTCTCCAAATATTTGTGTGCTGCTTTATTAGATACGTTGATAGCCAATGTATTTGCGATACTTAGTCGAGTAAGTGGAGAGATTAATTCGTGAGAAACATCACTTAAGAGTCTATCGTGGCTTGCCATTAAGTCTTCAATTCTGTTTGCCATGCTATTAAATTCCTTACTTAATAGCCCTATTTCGTCATCACTATCTACTCGCAGTTTGTAACGTACACTTAGATTGCCACTACCAAATTTATATGCACAACTTTTTATTTCCAATAGTGGTGCCACTAAACTATTGCTAACAACGAATGAGAGTACTAACGAGATAAGAGCCGCTAGAAATAGCATTAACCATAGTGGTATAAGTGATATTTTCTCTGTTAATGTCAACTTCTCTGGTGGAAACAACTGGAACACAGCGTATTTATCTCCGTTGACAGTGATTTCCATTGGTCCAATTGCTTTTAGTTCGTTGGATTTGATACTTTGAACACTTTCTTCGATAAATTTGTGAAGTAATGAAACGTCAGCCTCGAAGGGGAGTGGACTGCTAATAAAAGAGTTCGATTTGATAGGGGAGTAAAAATAAAAAAATCTCTTGCGCATAAATCTTGCGTGGTCGAGGGTAATCCGAATATCTTCGCTGCTTCGGTTGGTTACCTTCTCTATAATATCCACTACTCTGCGGAACGAATCAGCTTCTGAATCAATTGGCTGTGCTGTCGATTTTAGGTCGAAACTCATAGGGTTTAAGACCGAAATTATTATAAATGTAATAATATTGGCGAGCCAATACCACAAAAGTATCTTTAATCTTATGCTAGCGCGTTTAACCTTCACAGTGTTGTTCTTGTTATGACGTAACCATTATTACGTACTGTTTGTATATTGTATTCGTGGTTAAGTTTGGCGAGCTTTTTACGTAGGTTACTAATATGCATATCAATGGAACGATCATATCTTTGCAATGGCCTACCTAATACCGTTTCACTAATAATTTCTCTGGACAAAACATTATGAGAGTGACGGATTAGTAATTCAAGGATTCCAAATTCGGTGCTAGTGAGCTCGAGCTTGATTCCATATGACGTAGCTGTTCTAGTGATCATACAAATAGAAATGCCAGCATATTCAATGTAAGCAGCATTCTCGACAATAAATTCGTTTTTACATCTTCTAATCATGGCTTTAATTCTTGCCACGAGTTCATTTGGGTTAAAGGGTTTGGCAATATAGTCGTCAGCCCCACTATCTAGGCCTGAAATTCTGTCTACATCTTTTCCTCTTGCAGTGAGCATAATAATAGGAGTAAGTTTCTGTCGTCGTATTTTTTTTAATACCTCGAAACCATCCATTTCTGGAAGCACGACATCTAACAGGATAAGTGAATAATTTCGAGTTAGGGCGCAGGATAAACCCTGAACACCAGAATGGGTCACAACCACCTTAAAATTGCATGGTATTATTAACTCTTCTATCAGCCTACAAAGTTCAATGTCATCATCAATTATCAAAATTTCTTGTTTCATTAAATACAACTCCGTTTAGATAAAGGAGGACAATTAACCTGTGGCCGAAGATGTCTTTAATCTTAAATAGAATAAGCACAGTGTTTTTTAACGCATGCTTTCAAAATACCAAGATTTTGACTTTTCAGTAGCAATAAACTCATTAAATCTCGCTCTTAACTTTTTGTCTGGGATTATTGCCGACAATGGTGTTATCGCAAATAGTTCCACATATTCATAGTAAGTCTTTTGCATATCAATATCCTCGTGCAAAGATTTGTACTCTGCAATTAAAGCTTCAAAACGCCCTAATTTGAAAAGTTCGATGGCGTGAGCTTCTCTTGGCACTTGATAATGTTTGGTCAAGTCACCTGAGTTTACTAATTTCAACTCTCTTTTCACCCCAAATGCACTAATGATATTGACCCGTTTAAGGTCTGTTTTTTGCTTTATTTTTTTCTCTGTGAGGTTTCGATTAACCACCAATACTAAGTGCCGAAAATAATAAGGTTCAGAATGTTGTTCAGTCTGATGTCCATTCATACCAGCTGGTAAGCCGATGTCAAAGCCTAGGGCTTGGGTAGATCTAGCGATTCTCTGGCGAGGAATGAAGGTTATCTCGCATTTTTCTGCATTTATATGAGCACAAAAATATTTAATCAATTTATACTCAAAGTTTATTTCCTTTTGATACGAATCACTATCTAGTTTGTACTCTTGAAGAGCAACTTCAAGGGTGGTAGCTGCATTAATTGACCGCACAATTAGACATAGAAGCAACATCAACCAAATTTGGATACTTATCATGATAATACCGCGCTCTTAAATCTTAAAACTCGACATGGCTGTAGAAACTCTGTTTGTCTGTTCTGTTAATCCGCTAGATATTTTTACCAATCCATCAAGGATAGATATTACGTGTACAAAGGAATCGTTGAGTCTCGCCATATTGCTAATCGCCGTATGCGCTACAGACATTTGCTGATCTGTTGCTGCTGCGATTTTGATGCTCATACCATCAATCGCATCGATTTCAGTCGATATCTTTTTGATTGTTTCGCCAGTTGCTTTTGACAATTCGAGGTTTTCTTTGACTAAAATAGCAGAGGATGAAACAGCCTCAACGGAAACATTAGCTGCTATTTCTAGCTCTGATATATTGTCTCTGATTTCACTGGTTGCGTCTGCTGTCTTTTGAGCAAGCTGACGAACTTCATCTGCGACTACTGCGAAGCCTCTGCCTTGCTCCCCTGCTCGAGCGGCTTCAATTGCTGCATTTAGTGCTAGTAAGTTAGTTTGTTCGGCTATTGTCGTTATAACATCAACAATACTTGTAACGTTCTTCACATTGCTGGCTAATTGCGATATCTTTTCAGTTACGGATGTCATTTCTAACTTGAGTTCTCGCGATTTTGCTACTGAATCAATCACGCTTTTTTGTCCAGCTTTTACCCGTTCTTTGGCGTCAATCATAGCTTCTACGGCACAGTTTACTGCATGAGCTATGTCCTCTACACTACTTTCCATCTCTTTTATTGATTGACAAACTGTTCCAACGTCATCTACTTGGCTATCAGTGGCTTTCTTAGCGTCTTCCATTTCATCGTGCAGCTGCGAGGAAAAGTTATTCAGCGGGGGAAGTGTTGATTGCACCTCTAATACAGTTGACTTTAATAACTCTGCAAAATGATTGTAATTCTTTGATACCGCGCCAAGCTCGTCGCTTGTAAGTATAGGCAGCTTTGTGCTCAAAGATCCTTCACCAGTGGAAAGTTTTTCTAAGCCACTTGCCACCAGCATTGCTGCGTTCCCGATTTTATTGGCGGTAATATGACTAGCTACAACAAGAATGATTGTACCTATCAATGAGGCGACTATCATCTTGTCAAGCGCTGATTTGGAATTCTGTTGTAGTTGGCCTATCGATGTTCTCAAATCCTGTTCTGCAGTTTGTTTTTTTTCAGCCAAATGGGATTTTAAGTTTTTTTCCAGCTGAGCTCGCGCCAGGATCTTTTTATTATCAAAATCAGCTAAATCACCAGCAACCATATTTTTCGCAATATCCTCCGACAAAACAAAATAGTGAATCATGTCTTCGGTAGATTGTTTGTTAGCTTGCAAGCTTTTCATGTTGTTTATCAGTGTTTGTTGGTTGATTCGAACTTGGTCGAACATGCCCATGTCGCCAAAAGTAACGGTTTGATTAATAAGTTCAACAGTTCGTTCAAAAAGGAAGACATTTTCACTAGCAACACTTAGCGTTGGTACAACGACTTGCTCTACAATTTCTATTTCCGTTTTATTTGCATCAATTGAACTGAGATTTAGCAACAACATTGCGGAAAGAGTTGAAAGACTCGTCACGAACAATGAATAGATTTTAATTTTAATGCCTATTTTAAAAACCATGGCATGCCTCTTCACAATTTTGGGGCCGACTCCTTGGCCCCGAAAGCAATTATCTTCGTAATACTATTTTTACTGACTCATTGACACTTGCTGAATCAACGAAACCGATTAAGTTTGCATTCGATGCAACCAATTTTACAACTTCGGCACTGTTCGAAACTTCTTTTGGATAACTTGCTTGTCCAGTAAACACCAGCTTACTCCAGTAAGACTTCATCTGGCTTTTTGAACGCTGGATAATATCGCGCTCAAAAATAGTTCTGACGTCATTAGATGCAGGTAAATTTATTGGTATAGCAGTTTCACCATTGGCAAATGTTGTTGCCTTGGCTAAATAGATCGCTTGAATATCTTCTGCACTCACGGTGCTAGTATTATCGGGGTGGACAATAACAACAACTTCAGCGTGACATGTTGCAGAAATCAAAAATAAAAAGAGAGATATGCTTAGATTTTTCATGTTTGTAATCCCTAAAATACGAAATCAACACTGGCTGAAAGTACTTCAACATTTGCGCTTGATGGTACTCCAGCATCGCGAGTGGTATATTCCAGTTTCAAGGCATAACCAAAGTCACTGTCCCATCGTAGGCCGTAGATAAATGTATCGCGGTCTACGACGTTCCCCTCAATATCACGATCGAAGTTTGAAAAGGTAAAATGTGGAAGGAATTGGCCCAAACGATAACCGAAGTTCATATAATATGAGTTGAGGTCTATTTGTTGATTTCTGGGACTTAGACTATCTTGAAGAATATATTCTCCAAGAAAAGTGAAGTTCTCTTTGTCTATTTGTAAGCCCAGAGCGTTGTATGTTCTGTCAGCATCCTCCACAGTTACCCTACCATTACGAAGCCAATCAAACTTCCAATCCGAACGATGATACCGAACAGTAAGCCAATCGTAGTTATAGCTTACGTTCACTCCAGAAATACGTTCAGCATCAATAATGTCCTGTGAGCCACTACCACTGAACGCACTGATCCGTAAAAAGCCCCCTGCCAATCTGGTGTTGTAACTCAATTTTAAACCGTCAAGTGATCTTATATCTACGCGATAGGTGTCATCTGGCGGCGTAATCCAATTGTAAGCGTAGCCCACATCGATTGACGCCGAATAGAAATAAAACGGAGCTGCGAATCTTCCTACGGTTACATCAAAATTGTCGTTTAGTTTCGCCTTTGCATTGAGCCAAGTAATTCGACTGTCAGGAAAGTTAGTTCCCCGCGTTATCGCTTGTGCTGTAATTGTTAACCAGTCGGCACTTTCAAAATTGTGGGAGACTTGTATTCCCAACCTTGAAGCTTCGAATGACCAATCGTCATCAAAATCTGCATAAAGAGGTGCCCCAGAACCCGAAAAATCACTGCCTTTCGAGGCTTCACCGATAGTTAGGTTGCCAAATCCAGATATGTCCACAGCGGTCGCTGAGGTGCTCATAATTAATGCGGATATGCATAAAAATGAGTTCGTTTTAGTTCTCTCTAACATAAATTTACCCCAAGTGAGTCACAAACAGATAGCACTTAATTTCTTATTACTACGGTATGCCAGAACGACTTCCGAGAGACGTAATCGGAGACGAAATGGAGTACATCAACCCTTTCGAAGAGTAAGACTGGATTTGCAAACGTAAAGATTTTCGATGTTTATTTACACAGTTTTACAATGTGTAAAGACGGTTTGCCCTTGAGGCATTGCTAAACTTTACTGCTCAGAATGCTTATGCTACCTTCCAAATAGCGACTAGTGTGTTTGTGACCTCTCCTGGCAACACTAAATTATGGGAAACACTAACAACGGTTCCGTGTTGCAAGCCAAATTTTTGAAATGGAAATGCATCGTAGCGAATATGAAGAGATTGACCTTTGCCAACAAAGCCCGCCGAGCGAACGGGGACGACGATGCGAGCTAACATTGTCGAATGCTTTGGCAGAATGGAAAGCAATAACTCCTCAGTATTGGTGGTATTACCTTGTTTTAATTGAAGTCCGGAAATTAAGCCGTCATGGGGAGCGTACAGGGTCTGAAGTGTTTTTCGCTGTTCACTTATAATATTCTGACGTAAATCGCTTAAGGTATTTTCTAGCGATGAACGTTCATTCGCATGCTGTTCTGGTAGTGTGACCAGTTGGCTTTGTGCATTGTTAATAGCTACTTCTAAGTTACGTAACTCTTGTTGACTGCGAATGAGTTGCTGTTCAGCCATTAGTAATTGCAGTTGATGATTTTCAACATCAAACTCTGTCGTGAAGCCTTTATCGAAAAGCACTTGGGCTGTTTCAACGTGTGCTTTAGACATCTCCCGTTGCGATCGCGCGAGTACAACAATATCTTGTAACTCTTCATAAACCTTACGGTCACGAGCTATCGACTTCTTTAGGCTTGCCAGTTCATTGCTATGAAGTGTAGAAAGTCGTGAAAGACTATGAGTGATTCGGTCGTATTTAGCGCTCAATTCACGTAAAAATTGTTCGTCAATGCGCTGCCCTTTGTTATCAATTTGCCCGTAATCAATTTGAATAAGCGCTGTCCCCTTTTCGACAAAATCACCATCTTGAACAAAAAGGCGTTTTACTTTGCCGCGCCGAGGTTCACTGTAAAGCTTAAAAACACCGTTTTCTGGCTCCAACCATCCAAGAACCGAGGCCTTCTTGGTGTATTGGTTTGTGTTTAAATAAACCAGCACTGCAAGCACCCAAATTGCAAGTACGCAAGTCACTATCATGTGCATAGGTCTAGGCGTCATAAGCAAACCACCTAAAACGTTTCGCGTTTGATGTTCTACTGCGTCTTTGCGGAAAAGTCCTTTTCTCATCGTTGTACCTTCCTACTCTCGTTACTACATATCTATCCATTGTCAGTGCAGCGGGCTTTACTGGGTAAGAAAGTCGATATCTGGGTACTGCTTCCATGCAGACTAAATCATCCGTGGCATCGCACTCCTTGACGCCTCCGTTGTTACAACCAGATACCGCCTTGTCATCATCACCTAAGTGACGTAATCAACAATAGTGAATGCGTGCATTGCGCGGCGTCGGAGCTAAGTCTCTATTTTTGAGACCTTTGAAAATCAGAGGGGATGGCGCAAATGTGAAAGTGGTTGGCTCAAAAACGATAGTTGATTTATCACAAGTAAAATAAATACGGTTGATAAATAGTCATAGAAGTGTCTAAAGAATGTGCTATAAAAAGCAAAGGAATGTGAAAAAAAACGGTAAGAATGCACTATAAGAAGGAAGATACATGTTTGTACCCAGCATACTCTTAAAACAATTATACACTAGAGCAAGTCTTTCAAAGACCGATAACGGGGTGTCATTTTCTCTTAAAAACAGATTAAAAGATGCCACCATAAAAGAGGTGAAATGGATTTCATTAGATGGTGAGAAAATTCCAGAGGATAAAATCTCGCTGCAACTCACCAGCGAAACGTGCATTTCAGTCGCCGAACTTAACAAGTCAGAGGGGAAACCTTTCGGACTTCGCCAAACCATCACGGTGCATCTTGATATTGATGAAGCGCCATGCCCAGAAAAACGTAAACTTGGCATTTGTTTCTCAGCATCGCCTTTCGGCAAGCTAAAATTTGAGGTCGAAGACAATATCACCGAAGCCGGGCAGCGCAGCGCGTTCATTCCTCGCGACGACATGGATGACTACGGCGAATCGATTATAAAAACACGTCAAGAATATTTCGAAAGCGCAACCGACAAGAAAATTGATCATGTGGGTAAGTACTCTATTGACCCACAGGAGCTGAAAGGCAACATTGAACATTTCATTGGCGTGGCGCAAGTACCTATTGGTATAGCAGGCCCACTAAAAATTAATGGCGAGCACGCAAAGGGCGAGTTCGTTGTGCCGCTAGCCACTACCGAAGGAACGCTTGTGGCGTCATATAACCGTGGTATGAAACTACTGAATATGAGTGGCGGCGTAACTGCAACCGTTGTCGACGATGCCATGCAGCGAGCGCCGGTGTTTATTTTTGAAAATGCCCGCGGAGCACGCGATTTTGTTAAGTGGGTAAAAGAGAATTTTGACAAGATTAAAGAAGAAGCAGAAGCAACATCAAGTATTGCCAAGCTAACGTACGTCGATCATTTCTTATCAAACAAATTTGCCTTCTTGCGTTTTAACTTTCGCACGGGTGATGCTGCCGGTCAAAACATGGTAGGTCGCGCCACGTTTGCTGCTTGTGGTTGGATTCTGGATCATTACGAAGGTATCGAGAACTTTTATCTTGAGTCAAATTTTGCGACAGATAAAAAAGCGTCTCAAATTAATATCATGCGTACACGCGGTAAACGCGTAACCGCAGAAGCGACTATAAAAAGAGAGCATTTGTTAGAAGTAATGCGGGTGGAGCCTAAGCAAATTGACTACCACGGCCGTGTGGCTGGTGTAGGGTCGTTTTTGTCTGGCGTAAACAATACGGGTCTTCATTCGCCTAATGGCATTACCGCCATGTTTATTGCAACAGGACAAGATGTTGCAAACGTATCAGAGTCTTCTGCTGCTATGATGTATTCAGAGCTAACGGAAGAGGGTGATTTACACGTATCCATAACTATTCCGTCATTAATTGTGGCTACCTACGGTGGCGGTACAGGCATAGGTACCCAGCGCGAATGTCTAGAGTTGCTCGACTGTTATGGGCGTGACCGCGTTTATAAGTTCGCTGAAATTGTTGCATCGGTAGTGCTTGCCGGCGAAATTTCTCTCGCCTCGGCTATCAGTTCTTCCGATTGGGTATCGTCGCACGAACAGTACGGACGAAATCGTTAGGTTTAAATAGCGATTAAAAAAGGGCTTCTGATGAGAAGCCCTTTTTCGTTGCTTATGTGTAACGGTTTACGGTGTTAACAAGTTGCTGTGGGTCATCCACACCAAGATAATATTCTGTTATTTGCGAACGCTTTGGCTTTACCACCAATTTTACGTTGGGTACGCCAGCATAGTTAAAGCGTTTTAGATGCGAAGCTCGTTTTACATATTCATTGTGGTGCGATGCACTTACCACGTCGGTAAGCGGTATCTCTATTGGGTTACTTAGGCCGTAGCGTATAATAAGCATCGATGGGCTTTTGCTATCAGATAGACCCAACGAAATGGGTCTCAGTTTCATCGCATTGCGTTCAGAAATAAAAAACAGTAAGCCTAATAACGAAAGCCCGGTTACCACATTGGCGGCAAAAGGTGACCAGATAAAATGCAGCAGTACATGGGCAATAGGCAGCTCAAAGGCCATAATAACAATAAACCCTAGGGCGTTAGACAATGCGCCGTCTTTTTTCCAATAGCTAAAGTGTATGTCGCCTGATATCGGCAGTGTGGCGATTTTTTTCGGCATAAAAAGGCACGCCCACATTCTTCCCTCAAACCACATGAATTGTTGCAATACACCGCTTGGAACAAAGGGCGTGATGCCTTTTAATATTGCGCTATCAAGCCCAGTGCCATGTGTAAATTCGGTGCGAATAAAAGTGACTACACCGATGATGGTCGCTAGTTCAATAAGCACAAGTACGCCAAGTACGGCATATCTACCGTTCATCAAAGTAGGCAGCCAATGTTGTATGTCGCTTGGTAAAAGGAAGCTACCTACCACAATGGCCAATGACGCCAGCGCAAGGCCTTTTATAAGGGCTTTTTTCTTGTCTTTTATAAGTAAAATACAGGCAAGTGGTAAAGTAACGAATACGTCGATAAGAAACAAAAATTCGGTATCGTCAAATACGTTTACTGCATGGTTGCTTTGAGTAACAGACGCCAGCGGCATATACCGGTAAAAAGCCCACCAAGCGATAATAACAAGCGAAAATAATGCAAAAGGCGCGATGCTTTCTCGCCACATCTCGCGCGACAATTCGCCTTTGTTCACGATATTACTCATAGCCATTCCCTTATTTTGCGCTAGCCCAGTGTAACGCCATCATAGGCCTAATTGTGTTAACAGCACCACGTAAAACGGCGCTTTACTGCTCGCAGAACCAGTTTAACCCCAATGTTCTACCATATTAAAGCAGTGCTTTGCTTGTTTGCTGAGGTTTAAATAGTGGTAATAGTCAATTACAAGTTTTTAAGGTCAAGAACTCGCATTTCACAGCAATTGAGCTAATTTCATATGTAGAGCATTCAGTTCAGTTGTACTGACTTCCCCAATCTAATTTATCGGACCGTAAACATGGATTTGTTAATTGTTGAACAAGATTCCACACAAGTAGAAATATACGAACTGGCATTCGGCGAGCATTTCACCCTGCATACTGCCTCTAATATGCTTGAAGCAGTAACCTGCCTAAATGATCATGACATCAGTATTGTTGTAACCGATTGGAAGATAGGCAAAACGAAAGCGTCTATTTTTTGTGAACAGCTCGATACTTCAAACCCGCTCTCGTTACCTGTTGTTATAGTTGTGTCTGATGTAAGTGACGATGACACTATTCGCGAAGCGTTCAATTCAGGTGTTTCTCACTATATAACAAAGCCCTATAGTATTTTGCCCTTCACTGAAACGGTACTTGGCGCCAAGCATCAAATTCAGATTGTGCAACAAATGCACACCGACAACGCAGACACCCGAGAGGTCGCGCAAACGGCGCTCAGCCAGGCGGCTATTTATGGTACGGGTATGGAAATTGTGTCAGCGCTGAATGCTTGCAATGATATTCATGCTATGTCGAAAAACATTCTTACAACGCTTCGTTTCAACGGTATTCATGCGGCAATTCAATATCGAGATCACGCTAGCGTTACCAGCTACGACACCGATATGTCGGTATGTGATGAAACCATCGAAAAAGTGTTCGATGTGCTGCACGACCAAGGGCGAATCTATCGCTTTGGTAAGCGTTTAATGCTAAATGACGATAAGGTATCGCTTTTAATTAAACACGTGGCAAGAGAAGACCCCGTAATTCACGATGCCATACTCGACATGGGGGCGAAATTAGTGCCTGCTATTAACGCGCGATTTGAGAGCTTAAGGCAACAACAGGCGCTGCGTTCGACACACACTGATATTAGTGGGGTCATCGATCAAATTCGGCAAATTGTTATTGGTCAAGCTCAAGAAAAAGCGAGGGTGGCGAAAAGCGTATCAGAGTCTATTCAAGACAGCTTTCATATGCTCGAACTTACCGAAGTGCAAGAAGCGTTCTTTATGCAGCTTATTGAAAGCCAACTAGAGGCCTCAGATGAGCTAGCGGAAATTCAGAACGTGGATGATACGCTACAAGGTATTTTGACCCGACTTGCGCCTCAGCTAAGCGCTACGGAAGCTGACAGCGACTTAAGCGAAAACCAAACAAAAGACGAAGCTCCCTTGTATCAGGACGTTGAATTCTTTTAACGTGAAACACTCAGTAAGTCGCTATCTGTAATTGCCCAGAATGAATCGCTCAATTAAAGCATTAACATCTAGCTGATAATCGGCAGGGTTTACTACCTTATCAATCGTGTCTTTCTCTTGTTTCGACTGGAGTTTAATGGGTTTAGGCTCTATGTGGCGCTTAAATTTCACATGATAAAATGCGGTTAAATTAGGAAGTAGGGGCGCTTCATAGTTTGTGTCTATTACGATAGCGAGCTTTTGGCTTTTCATTAGCACCACGGTACCAATAGAATACAGCCCAATAGCCCTGACAAATTTGTTAAGCAAATCTTCATCATATTCTTTGCCGTCAGAATGCTGAAGTATGCGCAGCGCTTCGACCGACGTAAGTGCAGGTTTGTAGACGCGTTCTGCCGTTATTGCATCGTACGAGTCAGCAATGCAGCTCATTCTCACGTACTGATTGAGTTGATGTGCTATTAGGCCGTGGGGGTATCCACTTCCCGACAAGCGTTCGTGATGTTGAAGGGCAATTTGCTTGGTTAGGTCATCTACATCCATCGTGGCAAGTATTTCTTCACCGTAGACAGTGTGCAGTTTCATGATCTCAAATTCTTCCTTGTCTAACTTCCCTTGCTTAAACAGAATATCATCTGAAATTTTACTTTTTCCTAAATCATGTAACAGGCCTGCCAATGTAAGCTTGGTGCCAAGCTTTTCACTAAACCCTAGGTGAATAGAAAAAATGGCCAACAAAATTGCTACATTCAAAGAGTGCTCAAACAGATAGCTGTCTTTGTCTTGAAGCTTTGTCATACAAAGCAGCGCATCTTGATTGTTGAAGACAGATTCGAAAAAGCCTTCAGCTATTTTTTCGTAAGGCTTGATGTCGATGTCGCCATCGTCTCTTAGCGTGCTAAATGTATTGGCAAGTACCGCTCGTGCGTCTTTATACATAGATTCAGCGCGGCGCATTTCACTACTAAGTGGTACAGCGTTTTTTGGGGTATTAACTTGTGATAACGAGTTGGCAGGGTTCACCTGCTGCTGAGCATCAACCAACGCATCATTTAGCGTTGTATGGTCTTCTGTAGCATTTTTGCTGGTATCTATTTCAACCTCTTTTATGCCAAGTGAACGCAGCTTTTCTATTCCGCTTTGATGCTTTATAACACCTTTAGACGTCATAACAGCTGAGCCATTGGATTTGGTCACCTGCACAACGTACATGCCAACATTGAGATCTTTTACCGCGACTCGTTTTTTCATTACCACTTAATCCTGCTGGCAGACACTGTATGAACGGGGAACATTACAAAACACTAATCTCTATTCATAGTTAATGTTTTCGCATAAATAAAGTTTTTCGGAAAAAGTAATGCGTTGCGCTTTTTTATCAGAGAAACAAATCTGTTTATAAGCAGCCCCCCAATTCTTACCGATTAAAAACTATACATGTTTAGCTCGCAATTGTTTATATCGAGTTAGAAGCAAAATAGATTAAAAATTCGTTAGGCTTGCGTGGTGCTGATGCAGATGGGTGTTTCATCATATATCTATTAGTAAAAGCTTTATGTATGGGCATCGTCTTTTGTGACGTTTTAAGCTAAATTGTAATTAGTGCGAACGGCATAACTAACAGGGTAATAAGTGCAAGGAAGAAAGCTTCTGCTAATTGAAACTAATGAAAAGGACCTTGATTTGTGCTTGGCGCTTTTTTCGTCGTATAAAAACGAACATCAGCTGTTTTCCGCCACGTCTTTAGGTTCTGGTGTTGCGCTGGCCAGCGAATGTAATCCCGATTGCATTTTATTAGGTAACCTAGCTCATAAATCACCAGCGCTTGAAACACTTTCCGAACTATTAGTGTTAAGCCCTTATACACCGGTCGTGTTGCTAGGCGATTCTGGTGATGATTTGTCAGCTATCGAATCTATAAAAAAGGGGGCAGAAGACTACCTCAGAAAAAGCGACCTTACTGCCACACTAATAGAGAAAACGATTAGCGTTGCTATTTACAAGAAGTCGCTTGAAAAACAACTACATGAAAAAGAACAAGCATTACAGCGTAAACAAATTGAGCTTAACGAAGCTGTAAATTTTAATTCGCTTATTCAAAAAAACATGCCGGGATACGTTTTTGTTAAAGACGCTGAATTTAGAATTGTAGAGGCGAATTCACGTTTTATGTCTCTTTATCCTAAAGAAATGCAGGATAAAGTTATAGGTTTCACCACCTTTGAGCAATACGACGAACAGGAGAAAGAGGCTTTTCTGGAAATGGATAGAAAGGCTTTTGAAACGGGCGTTAGCGAAGTGTTAGAGAAAATTACCTTTCCCAATGGTGAGGTTCGCTCCTTACATACGCTGAAAACGCGTTTTTATAACGCCGAAGGAGACGCGTTTATTCTTGGTACTTCCACTGATGTTACCGAGCGCGAGTCGTTAATATCGCAACTTAAAAAATCAAATAAAGACCTAGAACAGTTTGCTTACATAGCGTCACACGACTTGAAGTCGCCCCTTAATGCTATCAAGAAGTTGGTCACATGGATTGAGGAAGACTTTTCAGATGATATGCCTAAGGGGGCATTAGCGCATTTGGGCTTAATAAAAGACCGTTCGGCGCGTCTTGCACACCTACTCACTGATCTTCTCGACTATTCTCGCCTAAATAGTAAGCTTGGTGAGTATGACCATTTTGAATTTGAACCCTTAGTACGTGCCTGTCATGCAATGAATGATGACGCTGAAAATTTTATTTTAGACGTATCAAACATAGCCGTGCTTTTACCTAAAACGGCGTTACACATAGTGTTTTTGAACTTGATTAGCAATTCAATAAAGCACCATGATAAGGCGTCGGGAAGTATTTCAATTTCAATTCACAAGCAAAAAAGTGGTTACATAATTGACTACGAAGATGATGGCCCTGGCATTGCTCCCGACTTTTCAGAGAAAATCTTTGAAATGTTTCAAACGTTAAAGCCTAGAGATGAAGTAGAGGGCAGTGGTATGGGATTAGCCATAGTGAGAAAGACCATTGAACACTACGGTGGAAGCATCAGCTTGATTTTTCCGCCAAAAAGTTCAAAAGGTGCACATTTCAGAATTTTCTGGCCCAATACGCAATTACAAAAGGACGAATATTAAATGGTTCAATATAGCAGTAGCGTTACACTGTTGGTTGCTGAGGATGATGACGTAGACTTCATGACCATTCAGCGAAGCTTTAAGAAAATGCGAATTGGAAACCCAATCGTTCGAGCGTTCAATGGGTTAGAAGCGCTGCATCTACTTAAAACTAGGGCAATTGCTACACCATTAATACTGCTAATAGACTTGCAAATGCCTAAAATGAACGGCCTTGAATTGCTGACAGAAATTAGAAAAGACAAAGCTATTGCCGATACCATAGTGTTTGTGCTCACTACATCTGCAGATGAAAAAGATATTCTAGCGAGCTATCAACAAAACATTGCAGGATATTTTGTTAAAGATGAAGCTGGTAGAGATTTTCTAGAGGTTGTGTCTTTGTTAAATGGCTACTGGCGAATAGCACACCTTCCTGGTGATACTTCTCGAAAGTAGCTAGACATGCTTAGAAAGCTCATTAAAGCGATTTAGGCCATTTAACAATGAATACCGTGCCTCTCCCTGAATTCGGCTTAAGCGAGATTTCTCCGCCTAGGGTGGTCATCATCTTTTGTAAAATAGATAACCCCATGCCACTGCCCTCTACTTCGTCTCTAGGCTTCAACGTTTGAAACAGCTCGAATACTCTTTCATGCATGTTATCTTGAATTCCAGGCCCGTCATCTTCAATTTCAAATAGGTAAATGTCGGCTAGCACTTTACACCGAATGCTAATCTTTCCTGAGGTTTTATCGTGATGCTTTATTGCATTGGACAACAAATTGTTCAACAGCATGTGTAACGGTGTTCTTGCAACGCAAACATCTATATCACTAACATTAAGAGCAAAATTTTCAGACCCATGCAATAGCTCAAATACAGAGAAAGCCTCGGCCTTTAAAGAAAGAGCTTCTTGCACAAAATTCTGTTGGCCTACTCTTGAATATTCCAATAGATCGTCTAATAGAGTGGACAGTCGCTTGCTGCGTGACTTTATCAGCCCAAAATTTTCTTTGGCTTGTTGGGGTAATTCCTCGCCACAATCTTCTTCAATCCATCCTATAAGTCTGCGAATGGCAGTGACCGGAGATTTTAGGTCGTGGCTTGCAATAAAAGCGAATTTTTCCAACTCCGCATTTGAACGTTCAAGCTCTTTTTGCTTCTCCTCTAATGCTATTTCAGCTTCTTTTAGCTTTGTGACATCAGTGTGCGCACCTAACATTCTTATTGGCTTTCCAAATTCATCTTTAATAACTAAGCCTCGGCACCTCACCCAAACGGTTGAACCATTCCTATGACGATACCGCACTATTTGATCGTAAGGGTGGTTTGCATCCTTGACGTGCTTTTGAAAGTTATCCAAAGCAAGTTGTAGATCGTCAGGAAAAATATTTTTTTGCCACCAATCTATTGTATGAGGAATTTCATCTGCCTCGAACCCAAACACTTGATTAAACCTAGGGCTTAACCACTCCTGCTGCCCGTCTTCCAAATCCCAGTACCATATGCCATCTAACGAACCTTGCTCAATCCACGTAAACAAGTTCGGGTCGTTACGAAGCTTTTCATAAAGTTCGGTCTTTAAGTAATGAGGATTGTCTGCCATAGCGTCGTCTATCACTACCTAATTGTCGAAAAACGAGGTTACGACATCGCGTAACTGTTTTCTCTCCAGCGAATAATCAATGCTTCGTGCAATCAATTCTCCAGATAGCGATTCTTTGCTAATAACGTCATAAACTTCATCAGAAAGAAAGTTTTGACCCATCGCACCTTCATCGATACCCGTCAGCATAATAACGGGCGTATCTACATTGAGCTGCGCAAGTTCTTTTGTAAAGTCCTCCGCCGTTTCCCCTGTTAACTGATAATCGAGTAAAATAACGTCGATATTCATTTGCTTAGTAATTTCAAGTGCTTCTTTTACGCTTGCTGATTCAACAACACTATAGTTGCGAGAACCAAGAGATTTTAGCGATCGTATAACTGACGTTCTATCCACGCTATCGTCGTCCACAAGAAGCACGGATACTGATTCAGCTTTTGCAATTCGATGTTGAATACGTTCGGCCCGTTGATACAGCAATGACTTAAACTGTTCCGCTGCCTGTTTTAACGCGTTTTCGACAAACTTTAAGCGCGATATATTGGTTATTGTAATGAGTACACCTTTATTAGGAGACTCATCACTGCTAGGCGTGGTATAGGGCATCAAACGCAAAAGTACGGCTTGCCCCGTTTTACTTAAAATGTCTTCTTCTACAATGTCACCTGATGAACTTACCATTCCAATTTGTGTGAGCAAGTCAGGGTAATCTAATTCATGTGAAATATGGTGGATAGGACGCCCTATATCTGACGCGCGTAAATTGATGTAATTTGCCGCATGTGGGGTAAATTTGCGTATGGTCAAATGTTGGTCTAAGAACACAATGCCTATATCCGTAGAATTAATGACATTGTCTAAGTCTGAATTTGCCTCAGTTAATTGCTGAATTTTCTCTTGATATTCGCTATTGACCGTGTACAGCTCTTCATTGACCGATTGTAGCTCTTCATTCGTACTCTGTAGCTCTTCATTTGCAGACATTAATTCTTCGTTTGCAGACTGTAGTTCCTCATTGGTAGTCTCAAGTTCTTCAACCGTAACCTGAAGGTGCTCTTGCTTCTTGATGAGTTCTTGTTCAAGGTCGTTAATGCGCTGTTGTGATTGTTCTGAAACGTTAAATGTTATTTCAGTTGATATCTCACGAAGGGGCCTTGTTTCCGTGCTTTGTATAAACTGAAGAACAAACGACCGAGGTGATGTTTGAAAATCGTGTAGCTTTACAATAAATACTGCTAAATCGATAGAGTAGTGCTTACCAAAGCGTTCAAATGCAACGTCTTTGTAATAGACATCTTCTTCATTTTTCTCACATCGATAGAGAGCGGTTGAGACCGCAACACTAAGCTCATCGATAACCATATCTTTAATGTTGGTACTAACCTTGCCTTCTGACAACCCTCGTGTGTACAGCGCTACATCGCCATACACATGCAAGGCCTCAAAGCTATCGTCAAGTACAACGCAGTCTGGAGCGTACTGCGATATTAACCGTTCTCGTACAGGCTTCAGTTTGTCTACGTATACGCTTCTAGATGGGCGTACTTGGGGCAAAATGGGTGAGTATAGTGCAGGTTGTGCCACACCCGTTTGAGGTTCCGCCTTTGTTAGCGAGCTTTGTGAAAAAGGAAGCTTTGCTGCACTTAGTTTTTTAAAAATTTTGTTGCGCTCGTCAACTGTTTCAAAGTGCGTTTGCATTTCACCGAGCGACTCAGAGTTACCAAGAAACAAAAATCCACCCTGTTGCAACGCGAAGTGAAATGATGTGAACACTTTTTTCTGGGCAGATTGCTGAAAATAAATAAGTGCATTTCTGCAACTTACCAAATCAACGTTGGAAAAAGGCGGGTCTTCAATCATGTTGTGAACCGCAAAAATTACCATTTGCCTAACATTTGAATTTACGACGTACCCGTCACCATGCGGTTCGAAATACGTTTCTAGTCTAGATGCTGATATGTCTTGCGCGATGTCACTAGAATAAATGCCTGAGCTCGCCTCGGCGATAGCCTCTTCATCAACATCAGTGGCGAAAATTTTTATCCTGCGATGCTCGTTTTTCGAACGCATTACCTCATCAAACATAATAGCCAGCGAATACGCTTCTTCACCAGAGGAGCATCCTGCGGTCCAAATTCTTATTGATTCGTTTTGCGGTGTATGTCGAATAATGTTTGGAATAACTTCGTTAAACATCACTTCAAAAGCATCATCATCTCGAAAAAAGCGCGTTACTCCAATAAGAAGCTCTTTACTTAGTATTTGAAGCTCTCGATTTGATTCTTTAAGCAACGATAAATATGATTCAAGTGATGTAAGCTGGTTTATCCCTAAACGTCGTTCTATGCGCCTAGCAACAGTTGATGGTTTGTATTGTGAAAAATTTATTGAAGATTTGGTGTTCAATAACTCAAAGATAGCGCTGAGCGAGTCACTTTCGTCATCTGATGCGGTGTAGTGTATAACTGGGGCGTCGCCAGATATGGAAGGGTGGTTAATATAGTTAACTATGCTTTCTCCCATTTCTTCCGGGGTCAACACCATGTCTACTAACCCTGTATTGAATGCGCTTTGCGGCATCCCATCGAACTTAGCAGAGTCAGGCTTTTGAACAACGGTAAGCCCTCCAGACTCTTTCATTGCCCTTATTCCACGCGTACCATCAGTACCTGTGCCAGATAAGACAACGCCAATACCTTTGTGCTGTTGGTCTTCCGCCAATGATCTCAAAAAAACATCAATCGACATGTGAGGTTGACCGTCTGGCATTTGTTCAGATAACAGCAACTTACCTTCGGTAATTAGCATGTTTTTTCGTGGCGGCATCAAATAAATACTGTCGGCTGAAATTGTAGTGCCATCTTCTACTTCAAAAATTGGCATTTGAGTATGTTTCTTAAGAAGTTCAGACATCATACTTTTATAGTCTGGCGACAGGTGTTGAACCACAATAAACGCGGCACCTGTCTTGTGAGATAAGTTGCCAAAGAACTCTTGAAGCGCTTCAAGTCCGCCGGCCGAAGCGCCTATGCCTACAACATGAGAGGGCTTCATTTCAGCTGATGTTTTTTGTCTATTCACATTTCTTCCAAATCAGTTATGGCTCGTTAGTCTTTCAAAAAAGGCACGATATTTATGTGTTTTGAAACGATGCTGCCTTGCAGTAGGGTTTTCGTAATGTCTTCTGCAAGCGGTTTATAAAAATAATACCCTTGTTGTTTCGGACAGTCATTATTTATCAACCAATTAGAAGTGTCTTCGTCTTCTACGCCTTCTGCAATTACGTCTAACTTAAGTTTTTGGCCCAACCCTAAAACGGCTTGCACTATCATGCGGTCATTCTCATCAGTTAACAAGTCTTGAACAAATGACCTGTCTATTTTTATAGAATCGAGTGGTAAATCTCTTAGTACGCCAAGTGAAGCAAAACCAGTTCCGAAGTCATCTAGCGAAATTGTAAAACCTGCACTTCTCATTCGAAGGAGGTTCTTCTTGGCTTGTTTCGGCTCTTCAATTAATGCAGTCTCAGTAACTTCCAGTGTAAACTGGCTAGGCGCTAAATCTGTGTCAGCAAAATACGGTAAAATGGAGTCAATTAAGTTGGGTGAATGAAGTTGCTTGGCTGATAAATTAATAGATATCTTTATGTTGTTCGTGAGCGAGTCGCGCTGCCATTGAGAAACGGTACTTGTTGCAGAACTAAACAGCCATCGGGTGAAGTCGCTTAACAGTCCGTTTTCTTCTATTTTGGGCACGAATTCGGCTGGGCCTGTCTGGGGGAACTCATTATTAGTCCAACGAGAGAGTACCTCTAAACCTACAAGCTCGCCCGTAACCGCGTTTACTTGAGGTTGGAAAACCAGTTTAAACCCACTATTTGAAGGCGATCGTAAGTCTAGTTTTAGTGCCTCTAGAAGCCTTACATTTTGTTCAAGTGCCTCATCATAAAAACGATACTGATTGCGCCCAGTATCTTTTGCCTTGTACAGCGCAAGGTCCGCTCGCCTTAACATTTCTGTTCCTGACATTAGGCCATCGCTACATAGCGCTATGCCTATGCTGCATGTCAAATAAAGTGCCTTACCGTGAAAATCGATAGGTATCGTTATCGACTCTACTATCTTCGACGCAATTTTGGGCAGCACTAGCTCATTGGTTACATCTGTAAGCAAAAGTGCAAATTCATCGCCGCCTAGTCGCGCAATTGAATCTTCTGACCTCACCGTTTGCCGCAGTCTTTTGGCAACTTCGCCTATTACTAAGTCACCAGCGGCATGCCCGTACGTGTCGTTGATGTGTTTAAATTTATCCAAATCGATAAACAACAATGCCGAAGTACCGTGCCGTTCTGAGCGGCGTAGCGCTACCTCTAGTCGGTCGTTGAAAAACGCTCTGTTACTCAGCCCTGTTAATTGGTCTGTTTGTGCTAATTTTTCTAGTTTTTCGGCAGCAGATTTTGACAAGGTTATGTCGTGCAGCGAAACAATGACGCCAGTCAACTTATACTTATCTGTGAAAAGGCCTGTGGAACTTACTTCAACCCATAGTTCTCCGTTTTTGACGTTTTTCAAACAAAACTTGTTTGGCTCTTGATGGTCACCAGTAAACTGCCTTGCTGCATTTGCAAAAATCTCTTCAAGATTTTCACGTTCGAAATGCTTTTTCCACCCTGCTCCAAGGGTTTCTGCCTGCCTTGAACCCGTAAATTTAGACCAGGTTTCGTTGGCATATGTGCAATTCCTTGCTGAATCGAACTGTAAAATGGCCACTGGCAAAAGGCGGGTGAGGGCATTGAAGCGCTGTATCGATGCTTGGTGTATTTCGTGTTGGTCTGGCTGTTCATGAAGGAGATTTATCATTATGCCGAAGCACTGCATATCAGCAACTTTAGCGTCAAACAATAGTACGTCAACCAGTTGGTGTTGATATTGGTTTACCTTGAATTCGCAGCGTTTCCATTGATTCCTATCTAAATGCTTTAAATAGCTGTAGCGCCCAATAGATTGGAAAATGCTTTCGGCAAGTGACGGTAAATGTGTTTGAAGTAATGCATCTGCAGCCGCCCATCCGCGGTCAATACTTTGTTTGAAAAAATCGTGTGCGGCGGCGTTGGTTTTAATCACCTTAAAAACATCAGTAAAGATAATAACAGGGTGAAAGGTGTGAGTGAGTATGGTTTCAACCAAGTTGTCGCCACGTAGCGGCGCATTTTGAATGGCGTTTTTATGAAGAGTGCTCGTATTTCTTCGGCTTCTGAACAAGCTAATGCTTGCTGCCAAAAAAGGGGAAAGATCTATCAAACTCGATTTTAAACTGGATTTTGGAAAGTTGATAATAAAGACCGCAGCGAACATAGAGTGATTGTCGGTCAACGGTATGTAGCGAAGGTTATAAACATGTGGTGGTAGTTGATGCCCAAGGCTCGCTATTTCGTCATCACTTTCTATTTTTGCTTGTTCTCTAAAGCATGGCTCAGTGCTGTATACCGTACGCACAAAGTCCAGAGACAGTTCATTCGCCGCTACGTCTAGACAGTTTAGAGCAACGGTTTCACTATCTAATTCCAAGTAAGAAGGGTGAAGTTCATTGTTCACAGTATAGCCAACAACAAATTCGGCGCGACTAATGCGGCTCACCTTCTCTACACAGTGCTGCAACAAGTTTTGCTTTGAGTTGCTCATCCCTTACCACTTCTCCGTTTCATTTATTCTAGTGATACCATATTGCAAAAGTCCTTTTAGGAATGCGGCAACGCATATTACGACCGTTGAAACTATTTAATAGTGCAACTATTGTAAAAATGCCACTAACAAAAAATGGATTGATATTGTCAACGCCCTGAAATTTTGCTTGTGCTATTTTTAATTGGTTAGTCAAAACAGTAAGATAATGTTTATCAGAACAATTTATAAAACATTTTCGCGGTTATTTTAAAATTAGACTTTGTATCAAATTTAACAATTCAATCTTTCTTTTAATTAACATCTG
>CAYVST010000051.1:0-25206 GCA_964454185.1 uncultured Alteromonas sp. | reverse complement strand
CAATAACATAACTATGTGTTGCAATGGCAATATCTGCATATGGCTGCATAGACATAGCCACATAAGGCATACGCAGTGGCGCGAACACAACCGTTTTCCTTCTTGCTTTAGCATAGCCCATTACATCTTTCATAAATGTATGAAGCTGTGTTTGTGTGGCGCGACGTTTCACACTTTGCGTACTGTCTAACCCACCTAGTTCATAAGTCGCATGCTGTGGTGTGATATCACCAACCACAAGTACATCGGTATCGTTAATTAACTTCTTCACTAAAGAAATACTGGGTAACTCGACCATTGGCAAGCAGGCAAACTGAAAATCAGAAAGCGTTTTCTCGTTATTGGCAAATTGAGCGGAAAGCCCATTTTCAAAGGCCAAACAACGAGCCGTGTCGGGCATAACCGCTAAATATCGGCGAGAGGTTAGCGGCAACAACGACTTTCCATACAGCACTGAAATTGACGCCTCGGAAAGCGCTTTCTTCAATTGATTACCCTTGCGTATTAGCGATTGGGGTTTATGGGTGTCCTGATTTTCTTTTGCTTCATCAATCCACCATGTAGCAGGCTTTGACACAAATCGTTCTAACTGAAAACGCTGTTTCGTTTTTGCAATACGTGCGAAAGAGGCCCGCTGCAATGCCCTACTCGCTTTTTGTGAATAAAGCGTTATAGCAACACTATCAAGAAGCTGTGAAAAACGTGAAATATCCTGTTCATTTCGAATAATAAATGGCATTAAGGCGATATCGGCACCGGCACTGAACGCCTGCACCATGGCTTCTTCTTGCGTAAAAAACTGAGCAATACCCGCCATGTCCAACGCATCAGTCACTACCAAACCGTCGTATCCTAGTTGGGTTCGTAGTAGGTCAGTTAGAATACGCTTTGAAAGTGTTGCTGGCACTATTTGCTGTTGACCATGTTTATCAATCAGCGTTGTGTCATCGAGCGAGGGATATTGAATATGGGCACTCATCACCATTGCAGGCGGTGAATTGCTATTAATAATATTGGCGAAAGGGAGCACGTCGTTAGACAACGCTTTAGTTTTAGAATGCGTAACTCTTGGAAGACCGCTGTGACTGTCTACATGCGTGTCACCGTGCCCAGGAAAGTGTTTTATGGCGCTTAGCACCCCTGTATTTTGCAGCGCGCCAACAAATGCTTGTCCCAAAGCGCCAACATTAAGCGGGTTTTCAGAGAAACTACGAATATTAATAACAGGGTTTTTTGGCTCGCTGTTAACGTCAACAGACGGAGCGAAATTGGTGTTTATGCCCAATGGTAACAACGTGTGCCCTATATGTTCGGCAACATTTTTCGCAAATGCACTTCCGTGCTTATGGTAAGTCGCTCCTATCGCCATATTGCCTGCAAAAGGCGGCAATATGGCGTCTGGAATTCTTGCTACTCGACCGCCTTCTTGATCAATGGCAATGAATAACGGTGCTCGCCCAGTCGAGAGCATATGCTTTTGCATGTCGTAATTGAGCGTTACGAGTTGTGCCGCATCTACAATGTTCTCTGAAAACAAAATTACGCCGCCAATATTATGTGTGCTTAGCAATGCTAGAATTGATTGGGGAACACGGGTCATGGGCGATGCGCAACGAGATGACGGCGTTTCATCGCGACAAAAGTAACGAAAATCGAGCATAACTTTTTGGCCTAGCGCGTCTCTAAACGCCGCAAGCTCTTCGCTGTGCTGCTTACTATTTATCGCACTCACGTTTGCACTTTTGTCCATCTGCTGTGAGGACGCTACGCCAATCGGCATGCTAGAGAAAACAAAAGCCAAAAAGAAACTAAGAGAAAACGCCATAGGCTTGATATGTATTGAAAATTGCAATGTTGATCTTATCCTTGGAAACACAGCGCACAATACGGTACGCTATCATAAATTGGTGCATTCTGGGACCGTCAACTGCTCGGATAACCTTGATATACGCCGACGTTCTAAAACCACGCTTTTGTTTGGCTCACGTTGCCAGACCTGTTTATCAGCACACTAATAACAAGATTGGAAAGAAGTATGGAATGGATGTCAGTCATCCCCCCTATCGTCGCCATTGCCGTCGTTTTTTGGAAAAAAGAAGTCATACTCGCACTCGCGCTTGCGGTATTGTGCGCCGAAGCGCTTATTCTTATCAATGGTGATACAGCGCACAGCTATCTCGCCCCTATCAATGCTATCGAGCGCGTAGTCGACACAGCCTCAAGCCCTGGTAATACGCGGGTACTTATTTTCTCAGTGCTTGTTGGTGCGCTACTCGCTTTTATTCGAGATTCAGGCGGAGTAACTGCAACCGTAAACTTCCTCGTTGGCAAAGGCGTTGCTAAAAGCCGCAAGCAAGTAGGCGGTTTAACTATGTTTACGGGCATTGCTGTTTTTATTGAATCGAATCTGAGCGTACTTACCGCAGGTATTTTTGCCCGAGGGCTGTTTGATCGCTTCAACATGAGTAGAGCGAGGCTTGCTTATATCATTGACTCTACGAGTGCGCCCGTATGCATTCTAATTTTACTCAATGGCTGGGGTGCGTTTATATTGAGCTTGCTTGATGCCTATGAGCTTCCTGCTTCTTCAGCCTCGATATTATGGGGAAGCGTGTTTTTCAATTTCTACGCTATTTTCACACTACTTATTGTGGCTTACACCATTTCAGCTGACAAAGTACACGGCCCAATGCGTGAAGAAGAGCATGCTATGTCTCGAACTGAAGTAACACAAACCGCAGAGCCTGCCACTAAAGCGCGTTTTATGTTGGTCCCGCTGTTAGTCATGGTGCTAAGCATGGTTGGCTTTATGTTGTGGACAGGCGATGGTGTGCTGTCTCAAGGTAGTGGCAGCAAATCGGTACTTTACGCTACTGCGCTTGCAACGGCGATAGCCTATGGTTTATTGCTAGTGCATAAACGCTTTACTCATCAGCAAGCCGTAGAGATAGGCTTTAAAGGCATGGGTGAACTACTTCCTTTGGTAACCATTGTTTTACTATCGCTCACTCTTGGCAACAGTTTAAAGGTGTTAGGCACCGGCGTTTTTGTTGCTGGCATTGTGGGAGAGTATTTGCCAATGGTACTCATAGTACCAATGCTGTTTATCGCAGGCGCCATCATGTCATTCACGACAGGAACCTCATGGGGTACATTTGCTATTCTTATTCCCATTGGGGTGCCGCTTATTCAAAGCCTGGGATTACCTCCCTCTTTGGTTATTGGAGCCATTTTAGGTGGGGGAATATTTGGCGATCATTGTTCACCAATATCAGATACCACCGCCGTATCATCCCTTGCCGCAGGGTGTGATGTATTAACCCATGTTAAAACTCAATTCCCTTATGCGCTTTTTGCTGGGGCACTTACCCTTGTAGCCTACTTTATCGCGAGCATTTTAATGCTTGGTTAATTTAGCCTGGTATAAAAATGCTATTACCGCGACATACGCTTGAATGGAGACTTATATGAACATAAGGACATTGAAAAAAGGTTGGTCAATGCTGATGATGTTGGCCGTCGGCACGCTAGCGGCCTGTCATCATGCACCTGAGAACGCGGCAGAAGACACACAGGCAACAACATCTACTCGCATTAACCAACAAGCTGTTGCAATGCCAGACAGCTACAGTGCAGATGCCGCAATGCAAGTACTGCAGGAAGGGGGCAATGCCATTGACGCAGCGATTACTGCGCAATTTGTTTTAGCCGTAACACTGCCTGAAGCAGGCAATGTCGGTGGTGGTGGCTTTATGACAATAAAGTTTGAAGACACTACTGATTTTTTAGACTATCGAGAGATGGCCCCCGCTAACGCACATCGCGATATGTACCTCGATGATGCAGGTAATGTTAAAACCTACGAACTCTTGTTTGGTGCTAAAGCATCAGGTATTCCAGGTACCGTCGCCGGTATGTGGGCTGCGCATAAAAAATACGGTACGTTAAGCTGGCAACGGCTGCTTGCACCAGCGGTTGAACTTGCACAAAATGGCTTTATTGTGCATGAGAAGCTGGCAAACAATATTGAGCGTTATATTACGCGAACCACAAAAAGAGGGTTAACGAGCAACTTTGGCGACTATTTCGCACAAGCAAAGACAGGCACACTGTTTAAACAACCCGAGTTAGCAAACACGTTACTGGCGATTCAAAACAAGGGGCAAGACGGCTTTTACAAAGGCGAAGTTGCTGATCATATTGTCAACTTTATGCAGCAAAATGGCGGACTGATTACCCATGACGATTTGTTAGCTTATAAAGCGGTGTGGCGCAGCCCGCTTCATCTTAATTGGCAAGGATACCAACTTGTTACCGCGCCGCCACCGAGCTCCGGTGGTGTTGCCGTTGCCCAGTGGATTGGCATGTTAGAAGCCTTCAGCGCTGAACATGCATTACCAGAGCAAAACAGCCCCGAGTATATCCATATTATGTCTGAAATAGGTAAGCGAGTGTTTGCCGATAGAGCTGAGTACATGGGCGACCCTGATTTTGTTAGTGTACCCGTTGATGCGCTAACTGCACCTGACTATATATCTGCGCGCGCAAAAGGCGTAAACCCTACGCGCATTTCTGATACCCCTGCCATTAAACCTGGACTTAAAGAAAGTGAAGATACTACGCACTTTTCTGTGATGGATAAATGGGGGAACGCCGTGGCCAATACCACTACGATTAACCTCACTTTTGGCAGTGGCGTTGTAGTAACAGGTGCTGGCTTTTTGTTAAATGATGAAATGGATGACTTTAGCGCCAAGCCAGGCGTTCCTAACTTTTTTGGCGCCGTAGGCGGTGAAGCCAACGCCATCGCCCCATATAAGCGAATGCTCTCTTCAATGACGCCTACACTCGTCACTAAAGATGGGAACGTAGTATTAGTGACTGGCTCACCGGGTGGCACCACAATAATATCTTCAGTTACCCAATCGCTGTTGAACGCAATATTGTTTGATATGAGCGCCGAAGCATCAGTTAATGCGCCGCGTTTTCACCACCAACTTTTGCCGAAAGACACGATACGTATGCACGACGGCTTTAGTGAAGAAACCCTCGAAGGTTTAGCAACGCTCGGCTATATCATTGATAATCGTCGCTTTGGTGATGTTCACCTTATCAAGCGAACCACAAAAGGTATTGAAGCAGCCTCAGAACGAAGTGGCAGGGGAAAAAGCATTGTAGAGAATGCAGTTCAATAGGTTAGCACAGTCGTTAAAGGTAATGCGTCTGCGTGAGTTACAACAACAGCGCAGACTCGATACCGACAAACTGTGACGCTACATTTTTTAAATTATCGGCGGTTAATGTGGGAACGCCATATACCCTGACCGTTTTGCCTTTGCGCTTTAGTGCGTCTACCAATATATCAAAATCACCGTCGCCTGAGACCAGAATAACCTCATCGACGCTATTGGCATACTCAAGCGCATCGACCGTTATTCCAACATCCCAATCCCCTTTTGCTGAGCCATCACTTCGTTGAATGAAAGGCTTGAGTTTAACCTCAAAACCAATGGCGCGAAGAATATTCTGAAACTCTCGCTGCTTGGTATCCCCTCTATCTATTGCATATGCAAACGCATGTTGGATATCGCTTTTATCGCTAATGGTTCGCCAAAACTGGTTATAATTGAAGTTGCGTTTATACGCGTCTCGGCAGGTGTAATAGACATTCTGTACATCAACTAGCAAAAGCGTTTTTTTCACGTTATCTGTTTTCCTACTTCAATGGTACTGCGCATAATGCCTTTTATAGTTGCGTAATACGAGTCATTCTGCTTGTATAGTGAATGCTAAAAAACAATAACAATAAGACATTAAAAATGAACAAGTTCATGCGTGCGCTCCACAACTATTTAGGCCTAATATTGTGCATCCAAATAGCACTGTGGTTTTTAAGTGGTTTGGTTATGGCCTACTTACCCATTGAAGAGGTACGAGGAAACCACCTGCGTGTAAAAATTGATTCAACATGGCATGACGCCACACATAGCCCTGCGACTATTTTGAGCCAACACGGAAAAAACGCGTCGCTAGCCCTGACCTACAGGCTGTATGAACAAGCTGATACGCTCTTTAATTACCCTGTTTACCAAGTGAACGACCAAGGTAAAACCTATCGCTATAATGCCGTTGACGGCATGCGTATTGCGCCTATTGAACAAGATGTAATCACCACGTTAGCGCTAAAGCAATATAAAGGCGAAGGCAATGTTCAATCGAGCGTGTTACTTTCAGACCTTCCGCAGGAGGTTCAGAACCTTAACGCTCCGCTGTGGCAAGTAAACTTTGACGATGAAAGCGGCACGCGATTTTATCTCGACCCCAATACCGGCGCAGTTACGCGCGTCAGAACCGACACATGGCGTGTGTTTGATTTTATGTGGATGCTGCACATCATGGACTATAAAGATCGCAGTAACTTTAATAGTCCACTGCTTATTGGGTTTTCGGCTAGCGCTCTTCTTTTCACATTAACTGGGTTTGTACTGCTCTATTATCGTTTTCGTCCACGTCGACGTCGCAGCATCTTCAAACGCCAGTCGTTTTAGCATTGACATCAACGCTGATAACGTGACGATCACTACGTTGCAAATAGTTGCTCAATATTAGCGAACGCTTTGAATTCAAGCGCATTACCAAAAGGGTCTTTGAAGAACATCGTTGCCTGTTCACCAACCTGCCCCTTGAATCGAATGTACGGCGCAATAATGAACTCAGTGTTTGCTGCTTCAAGTTTTGCTGAAAGGTGTTGCCAGTCATCCATAGCCAGTACGACACCAAAGTGTGGCACCGGTACGGCATGATCATCCACGCCGTTATGCGAAGGTGGCGAAGGCATTTGCTCAACACAGTGCGTCACAAGCTGATGACCAAAGAAATTCCAATCTATCCATTGGGTATCGCTGCGGCCTTTTTCACACCCCAGTAATTCACCATAAAACGCGTTTGCGTCGTCTAAATTCGTGACCGGGATAGCCAAATGAAACGGCTGTGGCATGACAACGTCCTTTATAAAAACTTTTTAAGCAATGACAGTTTTAGCTTTGAAAATGGCGCATATCTAAACGGTACATCAAGCGCAAAAGAGCGCTTCATTACTGTTTTAAGATGACTGAACGTATCGAAACCATGACGCCCATGATAGCTGCCCATGCCGCTGTTGCCCACGCCACCAAAAGGAAGTTCGGGATTGGTCATGAACATCATCGTGTCATTGGTACAAACACTGCCTGAACTGGTTCGGCTGATAATATGGTCAAGCACCTCGTCATTGTCACTAAATGCATAGAGCGCCAGTGGTTTAGGGCGGTCATTTACGAAGGCGATACCCTCATCGATGCTGTTGACGGTAATAATGGGCAAAATAGGGCCGAAGATCTCTTCTTTCATTACTGGGCTGTCAAGGGAAGGCTCCAATACCAGTGTTGGCGACATCGCTGGGCGCGTTTCATCAAGTTCTCCGCCATATACCACATTCACTCTATCCAGATAGCTTTCAAGGCGTTTAAAATGGCGATAATTGATAATATTTCCATAGTCTCGTGAAGCCATCGGGTCTTTGCCGTACTGCTTTTTCAGTTCTTTCTTAATAGCATCAATAAGCTTGTGCTCGAAACCTTTCTCGACAATCACGTAATCAGGTGCAATACAGGTTTGCCCTGCATTCATCCATTTGCCCCATACCAAACGTCTTGCAGTAACATTTAAATTAGTATTTTTGTCGACAAAACACGGACTCTTTCCACCAAGCTCTAGTGTGACTGGTGTTAAGTGTCTAGCGGCGGCGCTCATCACAATTTTACCGACAGCTTCGCCACCGGTGTAAAAGATATGATCCCATTTGCATGCCAGCAATGCCGTCGACTCGTCTTTGCCGCCTTCAATGACTTCAACACACGACGCATCCATATATTGTGGAATTAATCTGGCAACCAGTGCCGACGTTTCCGCCGCTAACTCAGATGGCTTGAGTACAGCACAATTCCCTGCCGCAAGTGCGGCTATGTAAGGGGCTAAGAGAAGTTGAAGTGGATAGTTCCACGCACCAATGATTAACACTGTGCCGAGAGGCTCGGGTTGCTGAAAGCTCTTACCTGGCCACGCCACAATTGGCGTAGATACCTTGCGAGGTTTCACCCATTTATCGAGATGTTTAAGTGTATGGTCAATGTCCGATAGCAAAAAGCCTTGCTCTGCGACCATTGCCTCAGTCTCACATTTTCCAAGGTCTTTCTTCAAGGCTTGTAGAATATCGTGCTGGTTTTCTTCCAGCATTCGCTTTAGCGCCAATAGCTGAGTCTTGCGCCAATCCAGTGACTGGGTCTTTCCCGTAATGTAACTATTGTTTAGCTTTTGTACGGTATCTATAAAACAGATACCCGATTCCACGGCATGAAGAGAAGGTCTGTTTGGCATAAGAAGGCTCCAATGGCTTAAGCAAGCACGAAACGAATTGACTTGGTATCTTATATTAATAGGGATGTTGCGTGTCAACGCAACTAAATTGTTAATTAATGTTTAAGACATTACAGCCTTTGACGCGCTTTTTTGTATTGAAGAGACAAAAAAGCCCAGCAACAGCTGGGCTTTTGAATAACAAAAATAAACGAGAAATTACGCGTCGTATGGATGACGCAACACGATAGTTTCGTTTCTGTCTGGGCCCGTTGACACGATATCAATAGGTACACCAGTTAGCTCTTCTAAGCGCTTAATGTAGTTTTTAGCAGCTTGAGGAAGCCCTTCAAATTCAGTAACGCCAAACGTGTTGTCTGTCCAACCCGGCATTTCTTCATAAACTGGCGTTACTTTTTCATAACCGTCAGCTGCCATAGGTGGTACGTCTTTAACGTTGCCATCGGCATCTTTATACCCGACACAAATTTGTAGGCTTTCAAGGCCATCAAGTACATCTAGCTTGGTCAAGCAGAAACCCGTAATAGAGTTAATTTGGACTGCACGTTTCATTGCTACTGCATCAAACCAACCGGTACGGCGTTTACGGCCTGTAGTTGCACCGAACTCGTGGCCTTTAACACCAAGGTGTTGACCTACTTCACATTCAAGCTCAGTTGGGAAAGGACCCGAGCCCACACGCGTGGTGTACGCTTTAACAATACCAAGTACGTAATCTAGCTTAAGCGGGCCAAAACCTGCGCCTGTTGCTACGCCACCCACTGTCGTGTTCGAGGATGTTACGTATGGGTAAGTACCGTGGTCGATGTCTAGAAGTGTACCCTGTGCACCTTCAAACATAATCGGCAGACCGGCGTTGTGTGCTTTATCTAGCTCGTCAGTTACATCAACAACCATCGCTTTGAGGATGTCAGCAACTTCCATTGCACCTTTTAGCGTCTCATCGAAATCTACTGCTTCTGCACCGTAGTATTGAGTAAGCGTGAAGTTATGTACATCAAGCACTTCTTTTAGCTTAGCCGCGAAGTCTTCTGCGTTGAATAAATCGCCAACACGAAGACCACGACGTGCTACTTTATCTTCGTAAGCTGGCCCAATACCGCGACCTGTTGTACCAATTGCTTTTGCGCCGCGTGCTTTTTCGCGCGCTACGTCTAGAGCAATATGGTAAGGAAGAATAAGTGGGCACGCTTCACTAATTTTCAATCGCTCTCGCACTGGAACACCGCGCTCTTCTAGCATGGTGATTTCTTTCATTAGTGCGTCAGGGCTAAGTACCACGCCATTACCAATAATACAGGTAACATTATCGCGAAGGATGCCTGATGGGATTAAGTGAAGAACGGTTTTTTCGCCGTCAATTACTAGAGTGTGACCTGCATTGTGCCCGCCTTGGTAGCGAACAACATATTTTGCGCGATCTGTGAGTAGGTCTACGACCTTGCCTTTACCCTCGTCACCCCATTGAGTGCCGAGTACCACAACGTTCTTTGCCATGAATCATATGTGTAAGAAAATTAGGCGGGGATTCTACAAAATTCTTGCCCAAGGATCACCCCCTTTTCGAACAAAAATACAACGAAAATACGATTATCTTGGACGTGTAGGCGAGGTGCAGCATTGATATTTTTAATTACAAAACCGCTTTTTCTGTCTAACACTTTAATTTTAAAGGTATTACCAATTAACGCGCTTAAAAAAGCTGAACAAGTGGTCTATTGGCTATTTAAAAAACAAAAGTAGCATGACGCCGATGATTACCAAGGTACCACCCACCTGCCTAAGTTGATTACTTGGCTGCTGGCTAATCTGGTGTAGATAATTTCGCCATTTGTTAGGGAAAAGTAAGGGACCAATTCCCTCAATAACTAATACCAGCGCAAAAGCAGGAAGTAACCATTCCATTCGACGTCCTTTTTATTTCAGCGTGCCAAGTGCACGTAAGTTGATGTATTCAGGTGTATGGTACAAACCAAAGCCGAAGCGAAGCCTATTTCCACGAGAATCAGTTAAAATACCAATACTTTTTAATGACGCGGCAAGCGCTTGAGTAACCACCGCATTTTCGAGTTCAAATGTAAGGAAGTGACCCCGCCGGCTAGCGTCTTTGACCACCAAATTATCCTCGTTCAACATTGGATGGCCGTATTGTGCTAACTCACTCATAAAGCAAAGCTGCATCTTCATTACGTAATCATCGATTTTTGGCACAGTTAGACTGTGCTCTTCAAAAAAACGTAAGACGGCGCGCAGACGATATAGCGCAGTAAAGTCCATCGTTGCACCGGCAAAGCGCATGCCGTCTTGGCTGTACTGAACGGCGTTTTTCCCAGCAATTTGACGAGGTTTGTCGAGATCGCCGAATTCCGCAAACCAGCCGGTGTAAGCTGGGCGAAGCGCAGAACCAATAGGTACATGAGCAAAACATGCCCCCTCTCCGGCTTGTGCGTATTTGTAGCTCCCTGCCAAATAAAATGCGCGATGCGCGATATCGCTCAAATCTGTAGGTTTTGCCATAAACCCATGGTAGCCATCGACTACAATTTGCGTAGTGTCGTTGGTCACACTATTCACAATGTCGCTGACATCGTCGACGATATAACCCGAATTAAAGAAAACCTGACTAAAGAACACTAATTGTGGGTTGTGCTTTGCAATGGCCGCTTTCATTCGAGAAGAAAACGTATCGAAAGGCTCAGTTGCTACTGTGACTAACTCTATTGTACCTTGTTCTTCCAAACGACTCGCTTGACGCTGGAAACTGTGGAACTCACTGTCGGTTGATACCACTTTAAAGGGCTTGCTCATATCAAAGCAGCTCATAATGCGGTACAACAATTCATGGGTATTTGGTGCAAAAACGATTTGGCTTGGCTCACCAGTATTGAGTAGTGAGCTAATGCGTTGTTGTAATTCAGGTACTAATGTCTCGAAAAAGAAACCCCATTTATGATCAACATAGGTTGCACTGTCATCCCAGTAGTCCAACGTGGCATCTCGCGTACAATCAGGCCAAAAATAATGGCTGTGGCAAGCATAGTGTTGTTTGTCTGAATTAGCTGAAAGGAACCTTGAATAAAACTGCTGATATGACATGGACAGCTTCCGTCGATTAAAACCGCCTAAACCCTATCAAATTTCATTCAAACCCGCACCGTTTCGCACCTAATTGCTCAACACATTAATTTGCCAAAAGTGTAAAGTGCTGTGGGCAATACCTAACACCCCTAAAGGTGTCAATTCTTATACCTTTTTCTACTGCAATTAACGAAAAGTCTGCTATACAATTATATATGTCGTATGACATTGCATACGGAAGGTCTTTATAGGACTGATTAAGGTTATTTATGCGCTTTCCAAAATACGGAAATTACTCACTTGATATTTCAGGCAATATGCTTGAAGTATTTGCTACAGGTGCATGGAATTTACGTACAACTGAGCTCTTTGTCGAAGAAATGCACACGCTGATAGCAAAATTTGACAACCGGCCTTGGGCTGCGCTGATGGACGGCCGTCGCTGGGTACTGACTACACCTGAGTGCCAAAGTTGCCTTGCTGATGCAATTAAAGTAAATATTACTCGAGGGCTATGTCGCTCGGCCTATGTGCTTGATAGCGGTATGGTTAAGCGTGCTCAATTGGAGCGCACACATCCTGCTAAACAGCGCGATTTCGAAGTGGTGGGATATGAACGAGAGTACTTTGAAACGTATTTTAAAGCGCTCAATTGGCTGCATAAAGACGGTTACTCTCCCATCGAACCATAGCGCATTACCACGACGTGCTTATTAGCCAAAGCATGTATTACACGTAAAAAGGGTCAGCAATGCTGACCCTGTTGGTATGTATTATTATTGGTGAGGCGTTAATACAGCAAGCTGTATACTTTTCTACGATACTCCGATTTCAGCGGATCGCCATCAGGCAAAGCGTTCATCATGTCCATCATGAGTTTTCTTGCATCGCCAAAGCCTAGCTCTTTCTTTAATACACCGTACAGAAGTTCCAGTGCATCTTGCGCTTTATTTGCTTGTTGTAGCTGAACAGCTAAGTCGACTTTAAGTTGTAAATCGTCAGGGTTTGCTTCAACCGCAGCGGTGAGCTGCCTTATTTCAGGTGTGTCTGCTGCTTGCTCAGCCAATTCAATCTTACCCGCTAGCGACTTATAGCGAGAGTCTTGGTCAACTAACTTTATAGTGCCAAGCAGTGTTTTTGCTACATCGATTGACCCTGTTTCTATGTAGCAGTCAATTAGCATATAGGTTGCATTAACATTGTCTGGGTTAAGCTCAACCGCTTCTTTTGCAGCAGGCAGTGCCTCTGCGTAGTTACCTTGTTGAATCGCTTTACCCGCCGTTGCCAGTAAATCATCTTCTGGGTTTGGCAAATACTTGGCTAACATTTCGCGAATTTGCTGCTCTGGCTGCACGCCAGCAAAGCCATCGACAGGTTGTCCATTCTGCACCACCATGACGGTGGGCAAGCTTCTAATTCCGAACTGTGCAGCAACTTCCTGCTGCGCTTCGCAATCCACCTTAGCTAAAATAAGATGCTGACTATATTCTCCCGCGAGTTTTTCGAGAATAGGCATTAAATCTTTACATGGCTCGCACCAGTCCGCCCAAAAATCGATAAGCACTAGCTTTTCTTGGGATGCCTCCACTATTACCTGTTGAAAGTTCTCCACTGTGATATCAACAATGGTTGCTTGACTCGCAACTAAATTTTCCATAACCCGCGCCTTTAATGTTTGCTTTTATGCGAAGAAATATGGGGTATTGAAAGCTAAAACTCAAGGGTAGTTGCGCAAGCGACGTCAATATTGTCAATTTCGCGACATTTCCCACATTCACATCATGTTAAATTACTGTTAAACACATTCAATAGCATGCGCTAAGCGAACGAAATATGCGGTATTCTTGTCGCTAGGGCTTGCCTTATGTTTACTTTGGTTGAGGTGTACCATGACAGTGAAAACCGAAACAAATACTGAATTCACTTCATTCAGTGAGTTTTATCCGTTTTATTTAAATGAACACCGCGATGCTACCTGCCGAACACTTCACTTTGTGGGTTCATGGCTGGTTCTGGCGGTTGTCGCACTATCCATTTACTTGTCTAACTATGCATTGTTATGGCTGGTGCCCGTAGTGGGTTATGGTTTTGCATGGGTGGGGCACTTTTTCTTTGAGAAAAACAAACCCGCCACGTTTAAACACCCGCTTTACAGTTTTATCGGTGACTGGGTTATGTTCAAAGATATCTTGCTTGGCCGCGTTAGCTTAAAAGGCGAATAACTGAGATAAAAGCAGGCTCGCCTTTCAACAAGAGTTACGTTGTTTATCACGCACTATCGGGTGTTTAGCGCACAAACTTTACACGAACAAAAATAACGCGATATGGTAAGGCTGTCGTATCGCATTAACATGCGAGCAGAAAAACAATAAGGAACTCAACATGTTTACGTCTCGCCGTGGCACACGCAAGAAACTTGCAATAACCTCTGCCGCACTTTCACTTTTAGCCCTAAACTGTGCTACTGCTTTTGCATTGGAAGATGCAGGCACCCAGCCAGCAAGTACTGAATCTGTTCACCCGTTGACCTTTGAAGATACCTTCAACCTTGAGTTTGTTGCTAGTCCTCAATTTATTAACAACGACACCGTTGTTTATAGCCGTCAAAGCATGGACATTATGACCGATGGAAGGTCTAGCCGACTGTGGCAGGTTAACATCAAATCAGGAGAACATCGTCCCTTCATTAGTGACGACGTAAATCTGTCTCAAGCGACCATGTCACCTGATGGTAAGTACATTGCCTATACCAAATCAGTAAATAAAAGAACCCAGCTTCATCTTTACTACATGGACTCTAAACAGTCGATTCGTTTGACGAATCTTGATGAAGCGCCTCGCCAAATCACGTGGTCAAATGATAGCAGCATGCTAGCATTCACATTATTCGATGAAGCAAAGCAAAAGCCTTTGTTCACGGGAATGCCCGCTAAACCCAAAGGTGCTAAATGGGCTGAAACCGCCACCTATATTGAATCCACGCGCTATCGTGGTGATGGCAGAGGCTACCTGCGTGAAGGGTACGATCAAATCTTTATCCTGCCCATTGAAGGTGGTACTCCGCGCAAACTAACGACCGGTAATTACCCAAATGGTGGCGCTTTGTCATTCTCAAATGATGACGAATGGATTTATTTTGCTACGCCACACCGCGAAGACTATGCACTTCACCCGCTAGCCAGTGACATTTATCGAGTAAACGTAAAAAGTGGCGAAACAGAGCAAGTTACCGCAATGGAAGGGCCTGAGAGCAGCCCGTTAGTTAGCCCCAACGGAAAATATCTTGCCTTTACCCAACTTAATGATAGAAAGCTGTCGTATCAAAACAGTGACCTGGTTGTAATGGCGCTAGATACCAAAGAAGTTACGCGATTAACTACGTCGCTAGACAGGTCGATTGGCCAGTTTAAATGGAAAAAAGACAGTCGAGGTTTGCTGTTTTCTCACCTGGATAAAGGCGATACGAAACTTGCCATGGTCAACCTTAAGGGCGACATAAAGCCTTTGGATATTTCCATTGGTGGCCAAGCGTTGGGACGTCCGTATACCTCAGGTGACTTTGCGCTTAGCAAGAAAGGAGACATTGTCTACACCACGGCATCTCGCACTATGCCAGGCAATTTAGCGCTGTACCGCAAAGGAAAGAAAGATACCGTACTGACACATTTAAATGATGACGCATTAGGCCATAAAACACTGGCGCAAGTACAAGACCTGACGATTAACTCTTCTGAAGATGGTCGGGAAATCGATGCGTGGATTGCATTACCTCCCGGCTTCGATAGCAGTAAAACCTATCCGCTAATTCTAGAGATTCATGGTGGACCACATGCCGCATACGGCCCGCACTTTGCTATGGAAATTCAATTGATGGCGGCGAAGGGTTATGTAGTCGTGTGGGCAAACCCTCGCGGAAGTAGCTCTTATGGCGAAGAATTCGGTAACCTTATTCATCACAACTACCCCTCTAAAGACTACAACGATCTGATGGATGTCGTCGATGCGGTTGTTGCCAAAGGATACATTGATACTAAGAACTTGTTTATTACCGGGGGCTCTGGCGGAGGTGTATTAACAGCCTGGTCTATTGGAATGACGGACAGGTTCGCAGCAGCAGTGGTGGCTAAACCGGTCATCAACTGGGTGAGCTTTGCGTTAACCGCTGATGCCTATCCTTATTTCAGTCAGTATTGGATGGCCGATATGCCATGGAATATCGCAGATAAATTGTGGAAACGTAGCCCACTGTCGTTAGTCGGTAACGTTACAACGCCAACATTGCTGCTGACGGGCGAAGCCGATTATCGTACGCCTATCAGCGAATCAGAGCAGTATTATCAAGCGTTAAGGCTGCAAGGCATTGATTCTGCTATGGTGCGTATCCCCGGTGCTTCGCACGGCATCGCCAGTCGTCCTTCTCGTTTAATTCAGAAAGTAGGTAACATATTAGCGTGGTTTGAACGCTATGCTACGCCTGCGGAAAAAGACGAGTAGATACAATTGGTAGACATAAAAAAGCCGAGTAAATTGACTCGGCTTTTTACATAATCAAATGGGAAAGTTGGATTGTTTACTTAGACAAGCGCAGCACTTTTCCGTTAGGGGCATCAGTTAGCAAATAGATTGCGCCATCAGGGCCCACTTCAACATCACGAACACGCGCTTGGTTGTCACGCAAATACTCAAACTGCTCTGCAGGCTTGCCACCTTTTACGTCAATACGACGAAGATGAGTAAACTTGAGCGAGCCAACCAGAACATCTCCGTTCCACTCTTTAAACATATCACCGTTATAGAACGTCAAACCGCTTGGTGCAATGGACGGATCCCAATATACCCAAGGCTGTTCCATTCCTTCCATGTGAGTCTTATCACTAATAATTTCGCCACTGTAGTCAATACCGTAAGTAATGACGGGCCATCCATAGTTAGCACCTGAAGCAATTATATTAATTTCATCACCGCCTTTCGGCCCATGCTCCATTGCCCATACTGCGCCTGTTTCAGGATGTATCGTAACACCTTGCACATTTCTATGACCGTAGCTGAATACTTCTGGTGCATCACCGTCTAAAAATGGGTTGTCCGAAGGCACGCTGCCATCGCGATTAATGCGTACAATTTTACCGAAATGGTTATTGGTATTTTGCGCTTCCTTCATGTACTTATAGCGGTCACCCATGGTGATATAAAGATGCTTGTCCGCATCAAAGGTCAAGCGACAGCCAAAGTGAAAACCGTTATCGACAATTGAGTCTGCACTAAAAATGACATCTACATTTTCAAGGCCAGTATCTGTTAACGTGGCTTTTGCCACACTACTGCTGCTGCCGTTCTTTCCTTCCATGTCGCTTTTTTTGCTATAGCAGAAATACACAGTATTGTTATTACTAAACTCTGGGTCGATAGCAATATCAAGCATGCCACCCTGATTCTGTGCAACCACTGCCGGCACGTTAGCTAAACGCCCTGACAACGTTCCTTCTTTCGACAAACGCTGAATACCACCCTCTCGTTCTGTAACAAGTAGATCGCCATTAGGCAAAAATGCCATTCCCCAAGGGTGCACTAACCCCTCGGCAAGCGTTGTCACCGTGATATCGGCGTCCGTAATCCCGTGGTCATGATCATCAGAACCGTGCGCTAGCACAGTATGGGTAAATGTTAATGCACTCGTCGTAATTAACACAGTTGATAACTTTGTCATTGGATGCCTCGTTTTTATTTATTGTTACGGGTGCACGATAACAAGGTTCAGTTACGCCCGCTCAGTGTAGTGCATAAGTATACAAAAAAGGGTACAGCGATGCTGTACCCTTTAGATGATTACACTGCGTCTTACGCTAAACGCAACAAAGACTCTCTAATGCGGTCTATCGTGGTAGCGTTGCCCTTAGCATCCATGCTGTTTTCTCGTGAACACGCATGCGGTCGCCAATAAGTGCAGCAGAAGACTCATCATCTGCGTCTTGTGCAAGCTTAAGAGATGCTCTGCAAGTTTTCACCACCTGCTCGTGACCATGTGTAAGCAAGCGAACCATTTCTGTTGCCTCTGGTACGCCTTCAACTTCTTCTATCGAGCTAAGTTGTGCAAATGCTTTGTAGGTACCGGGAGCTGCGATACCCAGTGTGCGGATACGCTCAGCAATTTCGTCAACCGCGCCAGCAAGTTCAGTGTAATGCTCTTCAAACATAAGATGCAGTTCTCTGAACTGCGGCCCCTCAACATTCCAGTGAAAGTTGTGAGTTTGGAGGTAAAGCGTGTACGAATCGGCAAGAAGCTTTTTAAGCCCCTCAGCTACTGCATTACGATCGCTCTCTGAAATACCAATATCAATCTTGCTCATGTCACACTCCTCAAATGAATCCATTTTTTTATCTTGTTAGATAATAGCTGAGAAAGTACAAAAAAGAATTCGTATTTAATTGATTGCACTCATCGCCTTATTCAATGAATCAAAACACGTAACAACAGTACGGCGCGTTATGCTGGAGTTTAATGGTGGTGATGATGGCCTGTATTACCGTCTTTTTTTACGGGTAGTAAAACTTTCAATTCGCGGTTGTCATCAAAGATAAGCGTAAGCTCAATTTCATTGCCTACCTCGAGACCTTTAGATAACCCCAATAACATGATGTGATAACCGCCGGGCTTAAAACTAACCATGTCATTACCCGTCACCATAACGCCTTCTGTCATTTCTCGCATTTTCATGACGTCACCGTTCATCTCTGTGGTGTGTATTTGCGCTTCATTTGCCACTGCAGGGTCAACCTGAACAGCAGTTAACGTTACATCAGATGATTTTTGATTATGTAGAGTAAAGTACACGGCCCCTGTTTTAGCCATTGCAAACGTAGCGCGCGCGTATCCATCCATAACCATAATGTCGGTGTTTTGTACCATAGCATCATCATGTTTGTGATTTTCATGCTGATGAGCAAATACGGAAGAAGAAATAAAACTAGCGAACAATAAAATTAAGAAAGAAGGGATATTCAACACAGAAGAGAAAAATGCCATACAACATGCTCCGTTTAGTTATACGAAGCTTAGTGTACGTAATAACGCTTTAAGAAAAAAGCGTATTAAGAAAAATGGTGCCGACTGCCGGAATCGAACTGGCGACCTACTGATTACAAGTCAGTTGCTCTACCAACTGAGCTAAGTCGGCACACTAAGAAAAACGCTGCCTTAGACAGCGGATGCGTATTCTAGCGATAAAAATTGAGGTGTCAACCTTTTAATCGCGTTGCTTCACCAACTAATTTTGGAAAGTACTCTAATGGCAAATATTTGCTCAATGCCATAAGCTTTTCACCCAAGTTTTCATAGCTATCTGTGGTTACATTAATGTGACCCATTTTGCGCTTTTCACGCACCGATTTTCCATACCAGTGTAAATGGCTACCATCGATGCTTAATAAATCGCGAGAAAAGCTGCTACAGCCAATAATATTCACCATTGCACTTGGACCAATAGCTGATGTGTCGCCTAACGGCAGACCGCATACGGCTCGAAGGTGATTTTCAAATTGACTCGTTACCGCGCCAGATTGACTCCAGTGGCCAGAATTGTGAACCCTTGGGGCCAATTCGTTCACCAAGAGTTTGTCACCAACTTGGAACAATTCAACCGCGAGCACACCAACATACTCCATACCCTTTGCCAAGTTCGCAAAAATATCATGCGCTTGGCTTTGAAGTGCTTCATCTACATTTGTAGCGGGCGCGACAGAAACATGGAGTTGCCCTTGATGATGCAGATTTTCTGCTAATGGGTATGTACGTACATCGCCATTAGCATTTCGAACGCCAATGAGCGACAGTTCTCTATCGAACGCCACCATTTTCTCAACCACTAAAGGCACAGCTTCAAGGTCTAAGCCTTGTAACGCGCTTTTAAGCGCAGGTAGGTCGGCTTCGTCGCCTAGACGCCATTGACCATAGCCGTCATAACCGTCTCGACTTGCTTTTAAAATGAGTTTATTACCTAACACCTTTACGCAATCATCAAGCTGATTAAGGTGGGTTACGATTTGGTGATCGCAGTTGGCTACCCCCATCGACTCTAGAAGCTTTTTCTCTCGAACGCGGTCAGCGCCAACCAAAATACTCTCTATGTTTGGCATAAGCTTATTGGTTCTTGCTGCCTCTTCAAGCAAACGCTCAGGGACATGTTCAAACTCAACCGTTAGCGCATCCGCGCCCTCAAGGGCTTGCTCTAACGAAAGGTCTAAAGGGGTCTTGCTGACAGGATGAACAACCGTATCGTTGTTTACGTCTACAGCTTGAACGTCAATACCTAACGGGCTTCCCGCTAGGTACATCATTTGTGCAAGTTGACCTGCACCGTAAACCACTACTCTCATTCATCTAGCTCCAACGTGTTGCTTGAAGCAAGTACGGTGTCAGTTTGTGTCTTTCTAAAGGCAATAATAGCATCGCGCACTTTCTCGTCCTGCAGTGCTACAACCTGTGCCGCTAGCAAACCTGCGTTGGCAGCACCTGCTTCACCAATGGCTAGTGTGCCTACCGCCACGCCCTTTGGCATTTGGACAATAGACAATAGAGAATCTAATCCGTTGAGCGCTTTAGACTTAACGGGGCAACCAAATACCGGTAAGTGTGTGTGTGCTGCAATCATTCCAGGAAGGTGGGCAGCGCCACCCGCACCAGCGATAATCGCACTAAAACCTGATTCAGCTGCGCTTTCTGCAAACTCTACTAGCAAATTAGGTGTACGATGTGCAGACACCACTTTCGCTTCAAATTCAACACCAAACGACTTCAACATTTTTGCGGCCTGTTGCATAGTAGGCCAGTCTGAAGTTGAACCCATTACAATCGCGACTTTTGCCATCTAGAGATCCTCGGGGTGGGTAAAATGGACAACTTTGGAAAGGCCGCGATTGTAGCCTAAAATGGTTCAAAATCCCACCGCAAAGATTGCTTCTGTGACGCTCGTCACTATTGCTGATGCCTAGCGTTGAATAGAGGCAAGTTCTCGAGCAATACATTCAAATAATACGTCTTTTCGAATAGGCTTGCTCAAATGCGCATTCATGCCAGCGTCTATACAGGCATGTTTGTCTTCCGCAAAGGCATTCGCCGTCAAAGCAACAATGCGCACCTTGTCTTTGTTTCTCCCCTCTTTTCTGATGACTCTGGATGCTTCTTGCCCGTCCATAACAGGCATCTGACAATCCATAAGAATAATGTCAAAATCGTGCTTTTTCTCGGCATAAACAGTATCTTGACCATTCCTCGTGCGTAAACATTTGATGCCTTCGGACGCGAACATATCCATCACTATTTCAGCATTAATATCGTTGTCCTCAGCCAGAAGAACACGCAAATCAGTGGGTAGGTCAGGGGCTATTTTAGGCGTATCGATTATAACGCCGTCACCTTCGGTGCAAGGTATATAGAAACTGAATGTTGTTCCTCTGTTCACTTCACTTTCTACCTGCATTTGCCCGTCCATTAGCTCGACTAAGCCTTTTGAAATTGCCAAGCCAAGTCCTGTTCCACCAAAGTGCCTTGTGGTGGACGAATCAGCTTGTTCAAACTTCTCAAAAACGAGCTGCAGCTTGTCCGGCTCGATGCCTATTCCCGAGTCTGAAACAGCTACGTGAAGTACATTGTCTTCATACTTCACATTTACAACAACCTTTCCTTTTTGGGTAAATTTAATGGCATTGCTCAAAAGGTTATTAAGGATCTGACTCAGCTTGCCGCTGTCTATTTTAAGCGTTTGCGGCACGCTAGCGTGCATATCGAGCACAACATCAAAACCTTTGCTTTTTGCCGTGTAGCGATATAGCTCGCAGGACGCGTCGAATAACTCTGCCGTATTGGTGTTGTCTGCATCAACCAGCATTTTGCCCGACTCGATTTTTGACCAATCTAGAATACTGTCGAGTATCATCAGCAAGTTACTTGCTGAACGGGAGATGGTTTTGGCACGCGCTTCTGCATTCGCAGGTAAATCGTACTCTAACAACAGCTCGCAAGAACCAATAATACCGTTCATTGGCGTGCGTATTTCATGGCTCATATTGGCAAGAAATTGTGACTTCGCAAAGTTTGCTGCCTCAGCCTCTTCAAGTGCGTTGGCCAAGTTTTCTGTTTTTTCTTTAATACGACCTTCAAGAGACTGGTTTAAATCGTTCAGTTCAATGTTTAAGTTTTGCTCAGTTTTGCGGGCCTTCTCTAAATCTTGGAAGGCATCGACCAAACGCTTCTCAAGACTCATAAATTCATCGTTAAGTGACGAAAGCTCTTGAATATGTAGCGCACGACGCGGCACTTTTACATCGCTTGATTTATTGGGAGAAAACTCAGCAACGTAACGCACCAATCGCCTAATTGGCGCGCCCACCATCTTGGCAACAACATAGCCAGTGACAGTCCCCAGTGTAGACAGTGCCAATAGCAAGAGCAGGTCTTTGAACAAATAGCCGCTCATTGAGGTCAGTAGCCAGCGTTTCTTGAAATAGTAACTCACTGTCCAATCAACATCAGAAAGCTTTTCCGTAAAACGAAGCCATACCGTATCTGAGCGCAAGTCCTTTACTTCAACCCCGCAATTTGGCTCACATGGATAATATGGCGCCTTACTCAATGGTTTCATGTTTAAACCGGAAGAGGCATAAATCACTTCCCCTTTTTGGTCTTCTATTAGCATAGAAAAACCGCCCAGGCTTAACGCATCGATACTTTGAAAGCTACCTAACGAAAGCGAACCTTCAACAATGCCTTTTGGCATGCCTTTGCTGTCGAGTATGGGGGCTGATAACGCAATAATAGGATCGCTTCCAAACCCCTTGCCCTGAAACACATTGGAAAGAAACGGCATACCGCTCTTCATGACTTCGTAAAAATAGGGTCGGTAAGCCACGTTAGTATTGACGCTTGCTTTTGCTCTTCTTAACACTTCTTCGGGATAGGCGTGTGTAATATCGCCTTGCGCGTTAGTCACCAAAAGCGTAAGAAACTCTGGATTTTGCTTGGCCACTATGGCCAATTGCTCGTTGGCTAAATCGCCAAAGTTCTGAGTAAGTGCTTTGCTAGATAGGGTTTGTGCCGCAACGCTGATCACGTTTTCATGCTGCTTGATAAAATCAGAGAGCTGATATTCCAGCACTTCAACACGTTGGGTCATGTAGCTATGAATTTGCTGCTCTTGTAACCGTTGAAACATGCTGACTGATAAATAAATGACCGCCATTGACGCAACAAAAAAGCATCCAGAGAAAAAGTAGCCCAGCAGAAAATGTAACGTTACACGCTCAGATTTTAACGATGTCTTACGCTTTAAACCATGTAACGCAAGATATGCAAAATGGCCTGTGACAAGCCCAAACACACCGCTAACCCAGGTAACCAATACTCCCGAAAACATAACATTGATGTTTTCTCCCTCGTAAAGAGAATGCTCGAGAACTAATATTGGAAGAAAGACTATGGACCAAAAGCCAGCTCCTATCTTGATGACGTGCTTGAGCGACTTTTGATATCCAAATAACGCTAGAACGATAGGCAATAAAGACAGGCTTTCCTTGCCTACTATACTGCCTTCAGCAAGCCACAGCGGCAAGCTGATAATAAGCGCCATAGGAATGGAAACATAGGGTGAAAATCGCAGGGCAGCATAGACTGCTGCCCCTACGCCAAAGACAGCTAAACCACTGCTATCAAAAGGGGCTGGAATGGCGCAAAGCCCAACTCCGAGTATGCATACAATGCATGCCTCTAAGGCTAAAGACCACGAGAATGAAAAAGAAAAACGACTATTTTTCAATGCGTGTCTCCAGCCTACTACTTAGTGTTGTGCCATGTAGTCTAACGTAAAGTTAGTGAGAAGTTTAACACCTAGTTTCATGCCTGAGTCATCAATAAAGAATTCTGGCGTGTGGTGCGCAGGGCTTTCTTCTTCGGGCACATCAAGAGGCTTTCCCCCAACCCAAACGTATAGGCCAGGTACTTGTTCTTGAAAGAAAGAAAAATCTTCAGCACCGGTAACTGGCTTTGATAAAAGTGTATTTTCAACCCCCGCAGTACGCTGCATAGTAGGTAACATAGCTTTGGTGAGTTCGGGGTCGTTAAACGTAATAGGGTAATAGTAATCTAGTGGTAACGTTAACTCTGCGTCCGCCCCCATGCTTTCAGCAATGCCTTTCACTTTTCTCGGCAATGACGCGTAAATATGCTCCCGAGCCGCTTTATTTAACGTTCTTATTGTCCCTACCATTTCCACTTCGTTTGGAATGATATTCGAACGATTTCCGCCGTGAATTGAACCGATAGACACCACTGCGGCATCGTCAATCAGTTTTAATTCTCGGCTAACAATGGTTTGAATTGCCATGACCATCTGCGCGGCCGTTACCACAGGGTCTACGCTCTTCCACGGATAGGCGCCATGCGCTTGTTTGCCGTGTATAACAATTTTAAATGGATCCACGGCTGCCATCGTTCCGCCTGAGTTATAGCGAACGGTCCCGACATCGGTATTGGCACTGATGTGAAGACCAAAAATGGCATCGACATCTGGGTTATTAAGAACCCCTTCTTTAACCATAACTTCTGCACCGCCAGTTTCTCCTGCTGGTGCACCCTCTTCAGCTGGCTGAAAAATAAACTTCACTTTACCTTTAAGTTCGCCCTTTATGTCGGTGAGGATTTTAGCGGCCCCCATCAGCATGGCCATATGTGTATCATGGCCACAGGCATGCATTACAGGGACTTCATTACCATTATATTCACCCATTTGCTGCGAGCGAAAAGGCAAATCATTTTGCTCTTTTACCGGCAAGCCATCCATATCAGCCCGTAACGCAACCACAGGACCCGGTTTTCCAGAATCCAACACCGCCACTACACCGGTTTTGGCAACACCAGTTTGAACTTCAAGGCCCAGGCCTCGAAGATAGTTTGCAACGTATTCGGCAGTTTTGAATTCGCGATTAGACAGTTCAGGAAACTCGTGAAAATGATGTCGCCACTTGATAACGTCAGGCTCTACTTTTGATGCCAATGCATCAACATCTACAGTGCTAGCAAAAGAGGTTGAAACAGAGAAGATACCTGCCAAGGTAAGCGATAGCAATTTCCGGTACATAGTGTTGTTTCCTTTGATGTTTTAGACAGAGTAGATCATCTTCACAGAGAAAACACCACTTATTCATCGCATTCGTGATGCAAGACAATTAATTTCATGAAAGGACTGAGAATGAAGTGACAGCATTTATTGCATAGGGAAACAAGACTGACGCCTTAAGCTGCAATTAAACTGCTTGTAAGATACAAAAAAGGCGCCATCGGCGCCTTTTTAAACATAGTAAGTACTATTTAGCTCTTTTGTCTGCGCATTGCATCAAAGAACTCATCATTTGTCTTCGTCATCGCTAATTTGCTAATGAGGAATTCCATAGCATCAATTTCTGACATTTCATGAACAATTTTGCGTAAGATCCACATTTTCTGTAGTTCATCCTGCGCAGTAAGCAACTCTTCGCGACGAGTACCAGAGCGATTAAAATCGATAGCTGGGAATACGCGTTTTTCCGCAATTTTACGGTTAAGATGCAGTTCCATGTTACCGGTACCTTTAAACTCTTCATAGATAACTTCATCCATTTTAGAGCCAGTATCGATAAGCGCAGTCGCGATAATTGTTAAGCTACCGCCCTCTTCTACGTTACGTG
>CAYVST010000050.1:0-25917 GCA_964454185.1 uncultured Alteromonas sp. | reverse complement strand
GCTACCTTGACATGGTAGAGGTCCCCTGTTCGAATCAGGGTAGACGCACCATCTACTCGAACTGCTTTTATTCACACTATATCTTCTCTGGTGTTTTACACATAGAAAACTACCCATAAAAGACAGTACAATTCTCTTTAATACATAATGCAAAGCGGCATATCATTCAAACATGAGTGACAACGGTAAGATGCTAAAATTTGTGTTTTGACGAAGTTTAAGTGCTATTTAAATTGCACTTGTACGATCATATCCAAATTTTGTCAGTGTAATTTCTTGCGCTTGGAACTGCGGACGCGCCAAAAAGTACATTAACCTGACTAGTTCTAACTGTTTTTTGTTTCCGGTTTTTTTCAGTATAGTTTTTATATACTGCCTAACCGTTTCGTGAGTTAGATGTAACGTTTGTGCAATCGCCTTCGCGTTTAAGCCGTCAAATATTTTGTTAGCCACATCCACTTCTCTCTGCGTCAAATTATAGTGCCTAACTAAATAGTCGCGTGGTGACTGAAAAGAACACTCAGGCTCTTCTACTTGGACAATGACATGATGACAATCAATAGCTTGGCTATTTGAACCCTTTACGGGGGATACTCGGATGTAAAGAGGTAGATTGTCAGAGGGGCGCATTGCGATGAGTGAATTTGAAAACGCTGATTGATTCAAATTTTTTGTCAGCATTTGAGTTATAGACTCAAACTTTACATGCGCTGAATGGTCTTCAAGTACTAGTTGTTGTTTCCTCTTGGTTAATCCATCTGACTTTGCAATTAAATTGTTGGCATTCTCGTTCAGATAAACGATGCTTAGCGTATTGTCGAGCATAAACACGGCTTGCCTAGACTCGAATTGGTACAAAAAAACATTAAGGCAGACTGGCAGCGTCTTTTTTTCCGTATTTGACGCCTCTAAAATGGCACTAGGATAGGCAGCAACAGCCTCAAATTGAGCATTCTTGACTCTATTACTTAGTATTCCTTCGTCCATGAGATATAACCAATAAGTCGAGTGAAAATGGGCCTGCTCAAGATGCTAAGCCGTTCGATAGTCTACTGCCTGAGATAACATTCCAAATTATAGAAAATACAACAAATCTCAATCCCCCAAAAGGGAATGTTGAACTTGTTTACATAATAATCAACTAATTTGTAAATAGCTATTTATATCAATAGTTTGTGTGCTGGCCTAGTTTATGCTTTCCCGTTCCTGTTTCGTGACAAGGATTAGAGGAGAGTTTAATGAAACACAAACTGAAATTATTTTCGCGTTATAAAGCGATTGTTTGTTGCACCCTCATATTAGGTGTGTTTTCTTTCCCTGGAATTGCTTCTGCATCATTGATTAACAGCGATTTCAGCGGGGGCTTTAACAATTGGGAGGGCTTTGTTGATATTGTTGATGAATTCGGCTCGCCCTTAGGATTCTTAGACCCCATCGACCCATCTGCCTATTCCAATAACTTTATGCTTAGCGGAGATACATTGACGCTCATGGGGTCAGAAGAAGACAACAACGGCACTACTGAATTGTTTTATTTGGTCGGTATTTATCAGAATTTTACGTTGTCAGCGCTTGCACCTGGCGTACAGAGTTTCCTGAGTATTGACGTTACTGCCTCTCTATTTGATTCAGACGCCTATCAAGTGGCGCTTTTTGATGCCAATACCTTTAGCTTACTCGCTGATCTGTCAAGCGGAGGTCGTTTCGATGTCTCGGCGTGGGCAGGGAGAGATGTCTACTTAGAGTTTACACTCATCGATAATGAAGGGGCGATGGATAGTTCATTAGCGGTAAGTAACATATCCCTAGAGCAAGTAACTGCGCAAGTATCTGAGCCTGCAACGTTTTCTGTTTTTGCTCTAGCAATAATGCTCTTTATTCGTCGGTTACAGAAAAACGCGATTTAACAATAATTAAATCAAAACACCTCTTACCCATGGGCACACTTACAGGGCCGTAACGCTAAGGTGTCCACCTTATTCAAAGGAGAATGGACCATGGTAAGTTTGTTTAGTTGTCTACCAAAATTAATACATCAAAGTGCCAGCAGGGCAATACTTGCAGCATTTATTTCACTTTTAGCAGTTTTAATTCCTTTATCAGCTTCAGCACAAGTAACGTGGGAACCGGTTGAAGGCGCCACCGTTGAGCAGGGAAAACGCATTTTTGTGCGAGGACAAGGCTCTTATACAGATAATACCATTTCTGCAACAGACGCGACTGTATTGTCTGATTCGTTAAGGCTTGTGGTAACGTCTAGTAGCTTCGAAGTAACCAATGCTGATGGCGATTTGGAAGGAAATCCTTATTTTGATCTCACTTCCGTCGATGATCCAGTGCGTATTTTTTTCGCCAACCAGCGAGCTCGTTTTTCTTATACCGCCGAGTTGTTCCAGTTGGTAGATGGTGACTCAAACGGTACACCTGTCGCTTTGGATTTGCCTGAAGACGTCCCAGCGGGCTCATTGCTTCGTTTGAGCATTTTTGATGAAGCGCTTTTTTCCAGAGCTGATTGGGTTGTTAGTGATGATCTCACCGTTCAATCTGTAGAAGGCACGCCTCTGCGAGGCGATATAGAAATCCCTAACGAATTAGTAAACAGTCAAATATCGGTTTCTGTAAAAGCATTTGATCTCAACGGCAATGAATCTACAGCGTCTGCATTCGTTAATATAGTTTCTCCGCCCGAATTCAAACCATTTAATGGAGAGCAAGACGTCACGTTGTTGGAAGATGTAGAAATAACTCCTGACGTGTCTGAAGACAGTTACTTAACGCCGGCAAGTCGCGCTACAGATGGCTATCAGACGTTTATCGCCGATCCCCAAAACGGAATTTCGGTAACAGTACAAGTCGGTTCGTTAACGCTTGTTGACGGAGAGCTGACGGGATTAAGCGTAGGCGATATTATTGTTGGCATGGATGAAAGTGGCGAAGGCTTTATGCGTAAAGTCATTGCAATTAATGGAAACATTATCGCGACAGAACGCGCAGCGTTTGAAGAGGCATTTCCTGATGCCGTCATAAATATTGATTTTTCATTTTCAAACAACCAAGGCAACGTTGTTGCGCAGGCTAGAACAAATAAAGGTGTGGTAAGTGCAAGCAAGTCTTTTTATGGCGCAACGGACGATGAAGACGAAGATGTTGATGGAAACATTCCTCTTGTAAACTTCAGTGACACGGTTGCCACTGATTTGGGTGATGGCGTTACCGTAACATCAGACTTGTCAATGAATTCAGCGCTTAACTTCTCTGTAGATTATCGGTTTCTACGAGGGGGCCTTATCAGCGCTGAGACTATGCTAAATGCGGGCTACAATGCGAGTACGTCTATTTCTGTAAATGTACAAGACCAGGCCTCTTTTAGTAAAGAGAAGTCATTTAGCCCACTGATCAACAGACGCGTAATGGTTTATATTAGTGGCTTCCCCGTAGTCATGAATATTAAAGTGACGCCTGAAATAGAGGCAAGTATATCTGCTGCCGCGAGTGCAACACTCACTGCTGGTGTTTCCGCTGGAGGTCGCTATCAAGCGGGCTTCACTTATCAGAAAGACAGAGGTATTACTCGCGTTAATAATTTCAGCCCTGTTATTAGCCGGATTGGGCCCTCATATACACTAGGTGGTGAAATTTCGGCTGATGCACAAGTGGAGCTAGAAGTCTCTGCAACGCTATATGAAATTGCGAGATTCAGCGGTCCAAGTGTGGGAGTTGAAGCGGGTCCCTATGCAGAGTTTGTTGTAACGGCAGAAGTCGATTTGTTTGATCCCAACTCTTTTACTTGTGACATCGGTTTGTATATTGGGTTAGACAGCGAATTAGAACTGGACTTCGGCTCAATAGGTGATTTTGTTGGTCTTGACGACCCGGATGAAAGCAATTTGTTTGACCTTCGCAAAAGAGTGTACACGGCAACAAATTGTCCCTTTGCGCCTCTTGCGAGCGACATTAGCGGTTTTGTGAATGACCAAGACGGGAATTCATTAGCTGGAGCTTCAGTAACGCTAGAGGGAGCCGTTCCAGGCAATTCGAGTACTACTTCCACCAATTCTCTCGGATTCTTTGAATTCAAAGACGCTATTGTGGGTAATTACACTGCACTTGCGTCTGAGGAAGGTTACCGCAGTGATAGAAATTCGTTTGAGCTGGATGAAGACGGTAAGAGCCTGAATTTTATATTGGTTGCGGAAACTGATGAAGAGCCTGAAGAGCCTACTAATCCGAATGTTCCAGACGACCCATTTGGCGAGGATGACGAAGACGAGTTTGGAAATCCAGCAAATGAAGGCTCATCAACGGGCGACCCCCATTTACGTACTTTTGATGGGGTTGCCTATGATTTTCAAGGGGCTGGCGAATATGTGATGGTCAAGTCAAGTATCGATGACTTTGAAGTACAAGCTCGAATGACACCTTGGAATAGTGGCAGACGCGTAAGTGTTAATAGAGCCATTGCGCTAAAAGCACAAGGAGACAGGGTAGGGATTTACATCATTGAACGTGCGCTAACTGTGCTAGTTAACGGTGAATTACTAGATACTTCTTCTCAGTCAACTCATCGACTTCCTGGTGGAGCGAGGCTTGTCAAGAAAAATAACCGCGTGGAGGTATTTTGGGACAATGGAACTCGCGTCAGTGCTTCGGGAAGCTCTTCTTGGGTAAGCCTGCGAGTGGCGCCGAGCAATGCTCATTTTGGTGCTCTTTCTGGACTTTTGGGTAACTTTGATGGTGACAGAGCTAACGAGTTTGCGTCTTCTGCAGGAGAGGCCGTCGATATATTCGATAGTTTTAATAATCTTTACGATGTTTATGGTGAAAGCTGGCGAGTTACGCAAGATACCTCTTTGTTCGACTATTTCGATAATGAGTCGCTCGAGCTTTTTGTAGACAGAACATTCCCGTCTGGAACCACAACAGAGGCGTCACTCAGACGTGAATTTGGAAACGTCGAATATCAGACAGCCTTGGAAGAGTGTAGAGGTTTTGTTTCCGATGGAGCACGATTGAACGCTTGTATTCTCGATAAGTTGGTGACTGGCGAAGATATTGACTTGACGGAATATCAACAAATAGCAACGCCTCTCGATCAGGTAGATTTACAAGAAACGAGCGTTATTGAAATAACCTCTCCTGCAGCGGGACAGAGTGTTAACAGTAATGTGAGAATCGACGGCGACTTTGCTCTGTTGGCAGACGAAAGTGTTGTTGATATGTGGTATTCAATGAATGGAAGTGAACAACTTCAGTTTCCACAGTATTTCCTGAATAATTCCACTTTTAGCTTTTCAATTCCTGCAGGATTGTTTGTTCCCAATCAAACGAATGTGATTACTCTGTTTGCATTAATGAGTAACGGCACAGTGATAAACGACCAGATTAGTGTTTATTTTGACCAAGATGCGCCCCCAGCAGCATCGGGTGATATATTGGTTATCAATGACTTAAATGCTTTTGACAACGGTCGAATTACGTTAGGCGATAACCAGCAGTTTGTTAAGAACATGGTCAACTTCACTGGGAACGGCATTCGTAGCCAAGGCGATAGAGTTGTATTTGATACTACTTCGTCTCTAAGGCCTAGCTTAGTATCGAGCCGTGTTTTTCAACTATGGCTTGAGGAAGGTTTTGAAACAATACGTAACTCATCGTCTAACTTCATCCAAAATGAGCTCCCCACTTTGACCGATGTGAAGACCTATGTGATTTGGTTGCGGGTAGCGCCTTTTAGTGATGCCGAAATAAACGGTTTGAAGAATTTTGCACGTGAGGGTGGACGCATAGTGTATATAAGCGAGCACGCAGGCTTCATGGGAGCTAGCGGTATCCAAACCCAGAATGACTTCCTGGCCAGAATGGGGGCTCAAATGCGTAACCTTGGATTTTCAAGGCATGGAGGCAATCATAAAACCACATTCAGTACGGATGGTGAGCGCCATCAAATGTTGACCAACATAGATCCTGATCGAGGTGTGTATGTGAATTACGTTTCCGTTCTAAGCGTGGGTCCAAGTGATTTTCCGCTTCTCTATGATAGAACTGGCACAGACATTATTGCTGGTATTGCCACAATTGATTTATCCATAGAGCAGTCGGCATCGCTGCTTATACAGAGCGATGAAAAGACAGGTAAAGCACAAAAGATGTCAATTCGCTCAGGTGAGAGTGATGAGACGCAGAATCCACCTAGTCCGTTTATTTTTGAGCATGCTCATGAGAAAAAGTAGATAGCTAGAGACAAAAAAAGCCGGTCAGAACGTTTGATCGGCTTTTTCTTTATTCCTTTTAATTCAATTAGAAGGATTATTTCACAGTAACTTCTTCTACAATAACACCCGCGTGCTTCTCAAGCCTGTCGATTAAGGCTTCGTTGAGCAATGACGCAGGTGTCCAAAAGCCACCTTTAGCCTCTGGGATATCATTTGCGATACACAGCCCTGATTGCACAATCATCTTGGCCGTTGAGCCGTAGCCTGGATCTCGATCTCCCACGACTTTAACTTCTACTTTTTCGCCGTTGACTAACGTGCCGTAAAAGCGCAGGTCATACATTCCATTGAGCTGCTCTTTTTTACTCGGTCCTTCGCCAGGTTTTGGCAATACAAATTTCTCTAACAGCATTCGTAACGGAGAAATGTTTGCTGCCACCATAAATGCACCTAAACCAAACGTAGTCTTTTTGGCCACGCTCTTGTTTTTGGCTGACATTGCCTCATCGTATTTAAAGTTCTCGCCATACATATTGTTGAGCAAAGCATTACTTCGATGGACAACACGCTCATTAATAGATGCCATAACAAATGGCATGGTCCACATGTTTAACTCATCATCATATTCTGCGCTCTTGTGATTTTTTTGGCGTATTGAAAATGGGTGACCTTCTGGGCACAGTACATAAGGATTGACCAATGCTTTTCTCAGACTAGGGTCGTTCTTCGCTTCTTTTAGTACATTCAGAAGACTAGCAACAGTGCCACCTGATGCGCCTCCGCGAATTCGACGCACGCGCATCTTAATCTGTGTGGCAGGTTGTCCTGTTCTCTCGATCGCCAGTTTTTGTAGTCGATATACACCTAAGTCTGAAGGAATGGAGTCGAAGCCAGTGCAGTTAACCAATCGCGCGCCACTTTTTTGAGCAGCTACCTGATACTTGTCTACCATGCGTTTTATCCACTGGGGCTCTCCAGTAAGGTCGCAATAAGCAGTACCTGAATTTACGCAGGCTTTTACAACACTTTCACCGTATAGCGCATAGGGTCCTACGGTGGTAATGACTACTTTTGTTTGCTCGCACATCTTCTGCAAACCGCTTTCATCATCGGCAGAAACAACGATATGGGGCACGTTCACGCCAACCCGTTGTTTTACGTCGAGCAGTTTTGATTCACTACGACCCGCCATAGCCCAAGACACTTCTTCGCCTTGATATTGTGCAAGGTACTCGCACATGATTTGGCCTACAAATGACGTTGCGCCATACAAAACAAAGTCGTAAGTTGGTTTTTCGTTTTCCATAAAACTCTCATTTTGTTGTTTTTCTTAGAAAGCTTGCATGTTTCCTCTTGTTTGCGCAACGCCATGAGTATTTTATTTTTCTATCTATCGTTATAAGCAATGAAGAGAACAGTAAACATAGCGAATAATGTATTGCCCTGTTAGTTCTTGATTGAAAAGAGTGCTTTTACGGTAAGACACATTGAGAGTGTTAATTTTGTGCTTTCACGCTATATTTTGACCAGTTAAGCAGCGAAAGGATTGTCAGGTTGTTTTCAATAATAAGCACGCGTGCGTGGATGAAGCATACAGTCTATGGTGTACTGTTCGTCGCAATAAGCTTTTTTCATATGAAGGCAATAGCACGTGACACAGTGTTAGTGGTAGATAGTTATCACAGTGGTTATCCATGGGTTAATGCTTACAGAGAAGGGCTTAATAGTGTACTAAAAGAGTCGCATCGCATATCGTATTTTGAGTTAGACACGAAGCGCCAGCCATTCTCAAAATTCGAAGAAAGGGCGCAAAAAGCGTGGGAACATATCGCATTTTTAGAACCCGAACATATTGTTCTTGCGGATGACAATGCTGTTCGGTTGTTGGGCCCCAAGCTAACAAAAGCCAATATCCCCTTTATTTACTTGGGAGTGAACGCGAATCCAAGGTTGTATGGCATTAGCCATAACAAGAGTACGACAGGGGTATTGGAGCGATTATTGATAAAGCGCGCTACGTTGGCCGTAAATAATCATTTCCCGCTAAAAAACGTCTTGATCTTATTTGATAATGGCGTGACATCAAGAGCAATTTTTCAAGATGCTTTTGAAGGCCAATCAAAACACGCTTATGCAGGTATTTCTGTAACCATTAACTGCGTTTCCTCGTTCAACGATTGGATGCAAATAGTGAAAGAGGCAAAACAATCAGGGTTCGATGCAATTTTTTTGGGGCTTTATCAATCGTTGCGTGACGAGGAGGGGAGACCCGTACCGGAAGAACAGGCTATTCATTGGCTTTCTACCAATACACCTGTGCCGCCTTTTGCTTTGTGGGATTATGCAGTAGGTAAAGACAAACTAATTGGAGGCTTTGTTATATCAGGCTTCGAACAAGGCCGGATGGCGGGTTTACAGTTAATAGAAAGTCATCAGAACTCGTACGAAAGTACGTTGCCTGCAATAAGCTATAGTGGAACTATGCTGTTTAGCAAAAAACAACTCAATAAATGGAATATAACGCTTGAGGATACCTCACAAAGTGAGATTCAGTACATCGAGTAACTCACCCATTAAAATGACCCTCTCGCTTATTTTTCCCTAACTCTGCGATTATCCAGTTTTCACTGTTTCAGTGTGATTGACACCGTTGTTAGCACAAATTTCAGTGCAATTTCTACCGTTTGAGTTTGCGACCTTAACTTGGTTAAGCGAATGCTCATTTCTTATAAAGAAACTATCCTATAAACCAGCATTAATTAAGCAACAATGGCGCTAGAGTAATTATGACGTTTAAAAATGGAGTAACAAACAAGGCGTCCTGACTTAGATAAAATTGTAATACACAACATCTTAAGGAATAGAGAAATGAAAGAATTAAATATTACAGATTTGGACAAAGTTTACGGTGGAGTAGACGATAGCTTGTCCGTAGCAGGTTTAACGGTTACAGGAGTAAGAGCTGGCTTGACATTCGGTGCTGTTGCAGCTGCAGTTGGCGCAGCAGCGTCTGTTGGTTGGGGTGCCGGTGGATTGATTGCTGAGTATACTGGAATTGATGAGTGGTTAGCGGACAAAGCGTGGGAGCTCTTCAATTAATGTTTCTAATCACCGTTCGTAGCGCGTAATTTGCGCTACCTTTCAAAGGAAAAGACTCATGGATAAGAATCAAAAAAAAGCATTTACTACGTTGTTTGTCATGTTTGTTTTCATCATCGCGTTGATTGGCAACGCCACAGGCGTTTTCCACGAGATAGAAAAAAGTGGGCTTATGCTTGTCGGACTTTTTGTATCGTTTTGTGCCTTCCCATTCTATTTCTATGTAAAAACTAATAAAGAATATATTAGGCGACTTTACAAAGATTGAAGCAAAGTAGTGCCTCTGCAGGTTTGACAAACTGTGTGCGCTATTTAGGAAGCCGTTTTTACATTGACTTTTTTGTCCGCTGTATTGAATACCATAGTACAATTTCTACCGTTTGATTTTGCTTGGTAAAGCGCCTCGTCAGCTTCAGTGAACAAACTCTCAAAGCTGTCTGGTTCTTGCCTACTGCATATACCGATTGAAGCGGTGACGTTGATTTTGTGTCCATCACATTCTGTGTAGCTCTGTGCTAATGTTTTGCGAATACGCTCTGCAACATCAAAAGCGGTATTGATATTTGCTTCTGACATAAACACAGCAAACTCTTCACCGCCTAACCTTCCTACAATATCGTATTGCCGCGTGGACTTGCGTAAAACGTCTGCTGTGTGACTTAGCACACTATCTCCTGCTAAATGGCCATAGGTGTCGTTTATGCGCTTAAAGTGATCTAAATCTATGACTAACATCGTCGCCGAAAGCTGATTTCTTTGGACCCGCGCAAGTTCAGTTTCTACGGCATCGACAAAAGAGCGTCTGTTGGCTAGCTGAGTGAGCTCGTCGGTAAGTGCTAGTTTTTTCAACTGCACAACCGAACGCTGAAGTGTGTTTTCGGTGACTTTCTGTTTTGAAATATCTTTGGCTTGAACCAGCATTTCACCTGATTCGAGCAGTTGCTCAGAAAATAGCATCCAGCGGCCGTTGACTAGGTCCACCTCAAACATACGATGCGGACGTTTTCTCCGTACCGTTCTGACGTATTCCAACCAGCTCTCTATATGGTCAGTCTCGATATTTATACCATGCTTCTTCTTATAGGCATGCCTAACGAGTTGTTCGAAGCTCCAGTACTCTGTTTGACTTTGCGTAGCGCAAAAAATATCGAGAAACACATAGTTTGCATACAAGAGCTTGTCGTCGGGGCAAAATATGGCGTAACCATCTTTACTCGTCTCGATAAATGCCTGAATTAGCTTGTTGAAATTACATGCTGACGAAATCACTACATTCAGTCCTACGTTTAATCGCTCTATATAAGATAGTTGAACTCTGTAAAAAATGCTTTGAACTTACGTATTAAGTGGCGTTTGGAAAGTCAATATCGTAGTGGCAATGCGACGGCAAAAATGACAAAGCGAACGTCTGGGTGTGCTTTCTTAATTAGTGTATTTGAGCAGTGTCAGAAATTTGTATCTATACTTTAAAACAAGACCGTTAGACGAAAGGGGTTCACGATAAGCGCTGTGGACACCTAGGAGTGGTGTAAACGTTGAAAGTTGAACAACATGACCTTGATTGTGTCGCGTCGCAATACGACACGGGTGAACAACGATTCTTAGAACTTATCAGCGCACTGCCAAAAGTTTCTGTGCAAGGTTATGACGTAAATCGTAACGTGATTTATTGGAATAAATCCAGTGAAGACATATACGGCTTCACAAGCCAGGAGGCGCTAGGTGCCAAACTCGAAGACCTCATCATCCCCGATGAGATGAAAGATACGGTAATTGCTCTTCATCATCAATGGGTCACCAATGGGATCCCGATTCCCTCAGAACAGCTTCCTTTGAAACGAAAAGACGGCTCTACAGTTCATGTGTTTTCATCCCATGTCATGCTGAGAGAAAACACTGACTTTCCCGAAATGTTTTGTATTGATGTAGACCTATCTAAAGAAGTTTGTGCGCTAAAAGAACTGGAGCGAATGGCATCAACCGATTTATTAACGGGCCTTCCCAACAGGCGCTATTTGTACAGCGAACTTGATGAAACGATACGTCAAACTACGAAGGGAAACACTGGTTTCGCACTGCTTTTCATTGACTTAGATATGTTCAAGGAGGTCAATGATACGCTAGGGCATACTTGGGGAGACAAGCTTTTGTGCGCTGCAACTGCTCGATTACGAGAATGCTTGTCAGAAGATGAGGTAATTGTTCGTTTTGGTGGTGACGAATTTGTGGTTTTACTTAAAAATGTACGCGATGAAGAGCACATATCTGTTATTGCAAAAAGGCTTGTTGGCTGTTTTGAGCGAAGCTTTGATTTAGACGGTGAGAGTATACGAGTGACCATGAGTGTGGGGATAAGTCGATTTCCAAAAGATGGGCTTAAACCTGATGATTTATTGAAAAATGCTGACGTCGCTATGTATCAAGCAAAAGCAGAGGGCCGGAATCAGTTTCAGTTTTTTGACGTTGTATTGTCAGAGCGTGTCGCAACGCAGCGAGCCATCGCGTCGCAGCTATATGAATCGCTTGAAAAAGGCGAATTTGAGCTGGTATATCAGCCGCAGTTTGACTTAAAAAGCAAGCGTATTGCAGCCTGTGAAGCACTACTGCGATGGTGTCCAGCAGATGAAAGCAAAACCGTGCCGCCAAACGTGTTTATTCCCATTGCCGAACGTACCGATTTGATTATCAAAATAGGGCACTGGGTACTTAATCAAGCATGTGAACAAATCGTCAAATGGAAGGCTTGCGGCATCAATATTCGTGTCGATATCAACATTTCCGGCAAAGAGCTAGTACAGCCTCGTTTTTTTGAACATTTAGCATCAGTAAAAAAACGCTTTGGACTTACACCTATTGACCTCGGTATTGAGCTTACTGAGAACGTACTGATTGATTCGAGCAGTGATGTCTTAAAAGGTTTGAGAGCGCTCAGAGATAGTGGCGTAGAAATATCAATTGATGATTTCGGCGTGGGTTATTCTTCTTTAGGCTATCTTAGGCAATTTCCGATAAGTCATCTAAAAATAGACCGCTCGTTTTTAAAGCACGCTCCACAAGACACTTATGATGGTGCCTTATTAGAGGCCATTATCAATGTAGGGCATCAATTAAACCTCAAAATCGTGGCCGAGGGCGTCGAAACGAGAGAACAATCAGAGTATTGCAAAGCGCGAGATGTTGAATATGCCCAAGGTTATTTGTTTTCAAAACCGCTATCAGTAAACGACATTGAAATGCTTCTTAAGAAGCGATGCGAAATGGGATGATACAGTTTGTTTGCGAGCAAACTTAATAACATTAAACGGTTGTTGGAACTAATGTGGCTGGTATATAGTCTGAGGATAAGCAATGCTTGGTAGCTTACGTTTGATGAGAGGGTCTATGTACATAAATAGGAAGCTTACAAAACGTCAATTCTCTGCGGCAGTGGGGTTTAGCACCGCCGTGCTCTTAATAACGGGGTGTGCAAGTCCTCAAGACGTTGCTTACACAGGTGCACTTGACAGAGCAACGTGTAATCGACTTTTGGCTCAAGGTATCGACTGTCGGAACGACCATTTTCTTGTCAACGATGCCCGTGCGCATACCGAGTATTTTCAACAGGCTCTACCCATTCATCAACGTTGGGACGTAATTGAAGGGGAGCTTGAAGCATTGAGAAGAGAAAAATAAGCGCTATGGTTGGTCAGTATACCGTCCATAGCGTTGGTTTTGCGAAGAAGTATCCCTGTTGATGTACCACCTCAAGGTTGTCTAACGCCACCGACTCCGCTTCATTTTCCACCATTTCAGCGATAACATTTACGTTTAGGCTTCGCGCAATGCTGAGCAGGCTGCTAATAAACAATTGGTTGTCTTTTTGTATATGAATATTTTGGGTCAAGCGTCCTGAAAGTTTAACAAATTGGGGGGCAATAGCCCGCAAGCCTGCAAGGGATGAGAAGTTGTCACCAAAGTGTTCGATGGTAATACGTGCACCGCATGCCATAAGTTGCTTACAAAGTTGCACGGTGTCTTGGCTATGGTGAATGAGCGCGGAATCTTCTATTTCAAATATCAGTCTATGACAGACATCTTCTCTCTGTTTCATCTGCTCAACAAGCCATTCAGTAAAACGAGTATTGGCTATCGACATATTGCTTAGGTTTATACCCACTTGATGCGTCGTTGCTGACATCTTTTTGAGCACCATATTCACAACTAACTTATCAAGTTGCGGAATTAGTTCCAGTCGCTCCGATGCAGGGATAAGTTGAGACATTGGGATAACGTCGCCGCTTTGCTTATCTTTAAATCGGGCAAATACTTCGTGATAAGCCGGTGCATTTCGTTCGATATTCATGATGGGTTGAATGAGGATGTCAGCGTATTGTTGCTCTACAATATAAGTGAGCCGTTCTCGCCACTTCGCACTGCTATGTACATGCTTAATATCAGAAGCAAACTGCCACCTCTGTTCTAATTTAGTGGCCGCGATCAGCGCATTGTCGGCTTTTTCTACGATGTGTGAAAGTGACTCAGACTGGTTAAAACGGGCTACGCCTATGCTCACTGCTTTTTTATCATCTTGAAGCGGGTAAACGTCAACGGCTAATCTAACTATTGTTCGAAGTATATTCTCATGCTCTTCACGAGGCAAAGTTTCACAGATCACAGCAAAGTCTCCTCCTGATAATCGAAAGACGAACGCATTGCTTAACGATTCAGTGGAAATACGTTGAAGAACGTCAGCTATACCAACCACGTAGCTGTCTCCGGCCAGAGTCCCAAGGGTAGAGTTTATCCTACTCAAGTTCGCAAGCCTTTTGAGCGTTAGGTCCATTTCCTTAATGCTTTTGCTCTTGTTCAACAGTGCCGTCATATGTCTCTCAAATGCGCTTCTATTGGAAAGGCCTGTAAGGGTGTCTTTATTGGCTACTAGTTTGAACTGCTCTGTTTGTTTGGATAATTGGTTGAAACGTTGCTCTAGTGTGCCTACTAAGCTGTTAACTGCGTGTGCAAGATATCGATAGTCTTTGGTGAATGACGTGATGTTTGCTTGGGAATAATCATGGTTTTGTAACGCGGCTAAACGCTTGGTAGAGCGCTTAACAGGGCGTACCGCTAATGCAGTAATGACGCTGATCATTGAAATACTTGTTATTAATAATAAGCCTGAGATAAACGCATATTTGGTAAAAGTAGTCCAAAGCGCTGAATAAGAATACGCGCGGTCAGAGGTTAAAGAGACATATCCATTTTCCTGGTCTACTTTTACTTTTTTGTGTATTCGTTCTAAAGGTAGTAAGGATGTAAACCATGCTGGTGTATCTGGCATGTTATCGTGCGACTGAGTAATGATACTGTCCGAGCGATTGTCCTCATATTTAGCTTGTGCGATGTAGGGGTGCACAACCACGGCGGCAAGAAGATTGTTGATTACGGTTGCCCTATCGCTTTGTTGTAGCGTTTCATCTGGCGAGAACACCATGCTTAACGTTGATGCTGTATGCGCAGCTTGACCTTCAACGAGTGAAACTTGATGTTGCTTGAATGAGTACAGTTCATAGAAAAGCGATGCGATGAATGCCGATAATATCAGACACAACATGCCTGTATTTATTTGACTAGATAACTTCATGTCTAGCGGTTAACTCCTTTAACGCGTTTCGCAACTATCGATTGGTTTATCGATATTCCTTGTTTATGGCAAAAATATTATCTATTTAGCCTGTGCGCGATAAATGTACAGCAAAACAAAAAGTTATACCAGAGCGTGTTGAGCTTCGTCTTAAAAAACGTACAACAAGGCCAAGCACGCATTAGGTGGCATGCTAGTCCAACCACCATTTCTTATTCGGTGCTTCTGCAGCGTTTGCTATGGGAATAATCTCTCCAAAAATAGGTGCAGTGACCGGCACGTTTTTTTCTTCAGCAAGCGCTGTTATCTCCAGTAAAGGTTCATTCCAATTGTGCAGCGCCAAGTCAAATGTGCTGTTGTGAACTGGCATCATCACGTTAGCCTGCACATCGATATGCGCTTGCAAACTTTGTTGGGGAAGCATATGTATATCTGACCATAGCTCATTGTACGCGCCTGTTTCTATGAGTGATAAGTCAAATGGTCCGTACTTTTCACCTATGTCTTTGAAACCGTCAAAATAGCCAGAATCTCCACTGTAGAACACGTTTGTAGTGGTACTGCGGATTACCCAACTAGCCCAGAGCGTTTCATCCCTATCAAACAGTCCGCGTCCTGAGAAATGCTGAGATGGTGTTGCAACTATCTCGATTCCGCTAAGTGTGGTTTTTTGCCACCAGTTCAACTCGGTTATTTTGCTGTTCTCTACGCCCCAATCGCGCAAATGATTTCCAACTTTAAGTGGCGTGACAAACTGTCTCGTTTTGTCCTTAAGGGTTTCTATGCTGCCTTTATCTAAATGGTCGTAATGATCATGACTAATGATAACCGCTGCCAACTCGGGTAGGGACTCTACCCTTATAGGGGGCGCATGAAAACGTTTTGGTCCCATCCACTGCACGGGAGAAGCACGTTCACTGAAAACAGGATCTATAAGGATGTACTCGCCGTTAACTTTGAGCAGTGTGGTTGAATGCCCAAGCTTAATGATGCTGTCTTCCTCGACCGCATCAAGCATGTCGACGTCAAGCGGTACAACCGGAATTTCAAATGTAGGCGTTGCTGCCTTTCTGTCGTCTCGCCAATAGGCTTTTAACATTTTCCACATATCACCCAGTGACGTTTGATAGGTGATGTGAGTATTGCTGAATTTCTCAGGTAGTGGGGTATTCTCTGCAATGGCGTTTGAGCTACCACAAAACGACGTCATAAATAAAACTCCAATTAGAAAGCTAGTGCGACAATAAGCAAACATGATTTCACCTTAACAAAAGTATACTGCACGGTGTAGTTTATTTATGATACGCATTTTTACTCAAAAGTAAACTATCTAGTGTAATTTAGTCGGTTTAATGTCGGAACAGCCGTTTATCTACATATCAATTTCGTACTTTGCCCTACTAAAATTAGGGTACATAAAAGTGAGTCTCTACTACGAAAAGGCAGTTGAGCACTAGGAACATGAACAGCAGCACTTGGAAATGATAGAAAAAATAATTAATTAAAAATTTATTATATTCAGGTGTTTATGTTTTTTTGTAGGGAGTTACTAAAATAACACTGATTGTTTTGTGCCACCAAAAACCAGACTCTAGCTATTAGATACTAAAACTATTGGAGAAAACAAATGTCAGTTAAATTAAATGCAGGTGATGCATTTCCATCAATTGAAGTAACAGACAGCGAAGGTAATCAAGTTACCTTGGGTCAACCACGTGATGGCTTTACGTGGCAAGCGGTTTTTGTATACCGCGGTCGTCACTGCCCGTTGTGTACACGCTATCTAAATCAGCTTGTGGAATACAAAGAGCAGTTTGCGCAAGCGGGTGTTGATATTATTGCCGTGTCGGCTGATTCTGAAGCACAAATGCGTCAGCAATTAACCCAAGTATCGGTAAATTTCCCTATCGCCTACGGTTTAACAGAAGCGCAAATGAAGGCGCTAGGTGTCTACATTTCAATTCCGCGTTCTGAGCAAGAAACCGATCATAACTTTGCTGAGCCAGGCTTGTTTGTAGTGAATGAGCAAGGCAACCTGCATGTTGTCGATATTTCTAATAACCCATTTGTCAGACCCGAACTTGGCGCCTTGGCAAATGGTTTAAATTGGATACGCGACCCAAATAATAATTATCCAATTAGGGGTACACTTGCTTATTAGAAAGCGTACCGTAAAGGTTAACGTTTAGAGCGTCTACTTCGCGCTAAATCAGAGCGAGCGATAGGCACAGCCTGAAGTTCGCTTTGGTCCGCTTTTTACTGCAGTGACGATAACACATCCTTTATCTCTATACGCGCCTCGTCAATGGAAGCGACGACGGTTGTCGCTGACGATTCTGTAGTCGGAAGCATTTCCCAGTTTTGTCCCCATAGGGTTTTTAATGCATTTGCCTTGCTTTCAACCTTGGGGTCGATAAGAACGCTCAGGTCGGAAATTAACCCTACTTGCACCCAGCCTTCTCTTGGGTTTCCTTTTACAGGATCTTGGTCGTAGTGTGCGGCAAATACATTACGTTCTAGTTCCGCTAGCGCTTTAAGCACTTCAAATGACGCAGTACGCACATTGTTGTTACTCTCAGATACTTCCATGCGCCATGCGTTATACGAAAAGCCAATAACAGCAAACAGTAGGCTAACGACCGCTGTAAAATAATAGCCTTTTAGTTTGGCGAGTTCTCTCATAACTTTTTCCGTGACTACTGTGTAGTTATCCAACAAAATCAAATAGTAAAAAGCCAGCTTACGCTGGCTTTATTGGCTTATAGTATGGCACTTTGCTTTTTGAGGCTAGTGCTCTTTCTTAACACATTTACTTGAAATCGGGGATTATTGGTTTGCCTTAATCCCGTGGAAAGTGCAGTGTAACACTGGCAAAATAAGTAGTGTGAGTACCGTTGCAACCGTTAAGCCAAACACTATTACTACCGCCATCGATGCAAAGAAAGCATCGGAAAACAACGGGATCATGCCCAAGATAGTGGTAATCGCTGCCATAGACACAGGTCTGACACGAGAAACAGAAGCGTTGATAACAGCAGTAAACGCATCATCATCACCTCTTGATTGTACGTTTATTTCTTCCATTAGTACGATACCATTTTTAAGCACCATCCCAATTAGGCTTAAACTGCCCAACAAAGCCATGAAGGTAAATGGCGCGCCAACAAGCACTAAGCCGCCAATAATACCGATGGTGGTAAGGGGAATAACGCCCCAAATGGCCAAGGCTTGTCGCAACTTACCAAACAGTAATACGGTTATGATAAACATGCCGATAATGCCAATCGGCATGCTAGCGAAAAGCGCTTTTTGTGCATCGCGAGATGTTTCATATTCGCCGCCCCATTCAACGCTATAACCCTCTGGTAGCATAAGGTCGTCTACCAGTGGGCGCACTTTGGCTTGAACGCTCGCGGCCGTTTCACCCGATAAAGGTAAAGGTTCGGCATATACCGCTAACATCCTTACTCGGTTTCTGCGCTTAATTATGGGATCATCCAGGCTTACATTAACATTACTGACAACGTCCGCCATACTGATATATTTACTTTGCTCTTGGCTCCACACATTCAAAGAGGCGAGGTTGTCGATGTCGTATCTTTGGTTGGGGTCGTTGCGCATGACTATGGGTATTAAGTCGCTACCTTCGCGATATAGGCCAACGCTTTGCCCCTCGTTGTTTAGCAGGAATGCCGTATGCACAGCATCACGCGTTACCCCTATTCTGCGTGCCTGTTCTTCAAGGAAAACGGGTTCGATAAAAGGGACTTTATTACCCCAAGATAACCGAACACTATCCATGCTTTTCTCAGCGTGGAAGATAGCTTCTATATCACTGCTTATTTCTCGTAGAACTTCTGGATCGGGACCGTATATTCTCGCTTCAATGGCTGCTTTAGCCGAAGGCCCTACTTGTAGCGCTTTCACTTTGTACTGCACATTGGGGAAATCTTCTCTCACGAGTTCTATGATTTCTCGCATACGTGCATCGCGAGACTCTACTGCATTGGTTTCAACAATAAGCTGGCCATAGCTAGCATATCTGTCCTCAGGCGCATAGGTTAGCGTTAAACGCTGTGCACCGCCCCCAATGACGCTTGTGACATTTGCAACGTCATCCATGCTCAAAACACGGTTTTCCAAGCGACGTATCGATTGCTCAGTGGTAAGTATATCGCTGCCTTCTGGTAGCCATAAATCGACGAAGAAAAGCGGTGTCGAAGAATCAGGGAAGAATGCATTTTTTACAAACTTACTAGAGCCAATGCTTGCAACAAGCGCTAACAACACGACGACAATGGTAACGTACCTAAACTTGATCGCGGTAATGAGAAAGCGCTTATAGAGCGTGAAGATGAGACCTTTATAGGGGTCTTCGTCTTCACCGTCACCGCGTTCTTTTTCTGTTTTAAATAGCAAATCAAAAAAGAAGGGCGTTATGGTGAGCGCCGTTATCCAGCTTAAAAAGAGTGAAAAGCACAATACCCAGAACAAAGAGCCGACAAACTCGCCGGTGGCGTCTGGCGACAGGCCTATAGGCGCAAAAGCTGTTATGGCAATAACAGTTGCCCCTAAAAGCGGCATGCCATTTTGAGAAACAACATCTTTGGCTGCTTGAAGTTTTGTTTGTCCCTTACGCACGCCAATAAGCATACCTTCGGTCACTACAATGGCATTATCTACCAACATACCCAGCGCAATGATTAAGGCTCCCAGTGAAATTTTTTGAAGTTCGATACCTTTAATGGACATTAAAATAAAGGTACCTAGTATTGTTAGCACCAAAATTAAGCCCATTAGCACGCCGCTGCGCCAGCCCATAAAGAGAAAAAGCACAAAAATAACAATAGCGACCGCTTCAAGTAGGTTAACAAGGAAACCAGTAACAGAGTCGTCTACTACCGTTGGTTGGTTGTAAACAGTATTGAGCTCCATACCTAGCGGCATGCGTGCTTCAAGCTCAGCAATTTTGGCCTCTAGACGCTTACCTACATCTACAACATTTACCGCAGAAGCAAACGACACACCAATAGATAAAGCAGGTGCGCCACCGCTGTGGTACAAAATTGAAGGAGTGTCATTGAGCGTGCGCTCTATGGTTGCAATGTCACTTAAGCGGATTAGCCCGCTGGCTGGCGAGCCAATTACTACTTGACCAAGTGAGTCTAGATTATCAAATTCCCCTGTGGGTTGGATTGATAATCGTTTCCCTTGTACTTTAATTGACCCGGCGTTACCTACAACGTTTTGAGCCGTTAAAAGGCCCGCAATCGCTTCGGTTGATACATTAAGTGCGTTCATTTTGTCGTGGTCGAGTGAGACGATTATCTGCTCGTTTACCGTGCCAGCAATAGAAACTTTTTTCACGCCTTCGACAAGTTGAATTTCGCGCTGCATCAGATCAGCAAAGTCTTCCATCTGCTTTAGCGTGTAGTCTTCACTTTTCAGCGTCATTAGTAGACCAAATACATCGCCGAAATCATCGTTTACAATCGATGTGCTGGTGCCAGGTGGCAGCGATGCTTGGGCATCGTTTATTTTGCGTCTTAAGTTATCCCAATATTGTTCTAAATCTTTCTCTTGAACACTGCTTTTAAGTTCAACGGTAATCTGTGAGGACCCAACAGTATTTACTGAACTTACGCGTTTGATATTAGGAATGCGCTGTATCGCTTTTTCGAGCTGAAGTGTGACTTCTTCTTCAACTTGCTCTGGCGTTGCACCGGGATACTGAGTGATAACCAACGCGTTTCTGATGGTGAATTCAGGGAACTCTAACTGGCCTAATCCTAGGAAAGTAACGATGCCACCTACACCAAGAATGATGGCTACCATCCAACTGATGACTTTTTGGCGAAAGAAATACTCGACCATGGCTACAGGCCTCCTTCTTTCGTCCACTCCGTAACCTGCTGTCCGTCTTTTACAAGATGAGCACCAGCTGCGACAATTCTGTCATCATCTTTCAATGGCCCCTCTACCAACAAGCCGTTAGAAATACCCCGGGTGATCATGACTTCCACCGGTTCTACGCTGCCTTTTTTGTCATCACCGTTATCCGGTTTAAAGCGCCACACAATGGCTTTGTCAGGGGCGGCGTTGTCAGTTACAACAGCGCCGAAGGGGACAAGCCATAACTTGGCGTCAGACTCAATAAGCTTCGACATATCTAAAAGCACAGTGGCACTCATACCTGCAAGTACATTGATGTCGTCTGGCTCTGGTAGGGTTAGTGTTACCTCATAGCTTAGTTCCCCTTGGCGAGTCGTACTCTCATGGTCTTTGTACATCGCTCCGTATCGCTTTTCAGGCATTCCAGAGAACGTCACCCATGCTATTTCAGAACTGCGGTTTGCTTTGGCTCTTGAGCGGTCAATCATGCGCATCTTTTGCTCTGGTAACTGAAACGTAACGTCAATTGCCCCCGGCATTTGGAGTTCGGCAATAGTTTGTTGCGGCACCACCACCTGATAGTTTTCAACTGGTACTGATGCAATAAGCCCGGCAAACGGCGCTCGTAGCTCAGTGTAACTCAGCTGATCTTGAGCGCTGGTTAAACTGGCTTTTGCCGACAAGAAGTTTGCTTTCGCTTCGTCAAATGTAGAGCGACTTACCGCCCCTTTCTCTACGGAGGCCTCCATGCGTTCAAACATGGCAGAGGTAACATCAAACTGAGACTGTGCGTTAGCTAGCTGTGCTTTGGCATCTCTGTCATCCAAACGCGCAATAAGTTGGTTTTCAGTAACTTCTTCACCTGCTTTCACAACAAGCTCTTGTAGCTTGCCACCTACGCGAAAAGATAAGTTTGAGTATTCAGCGGCTTCTACTTGCCCCGGAAACTTGGAAATAGTTTCGTCTGAATGCTGAACTTCATAAAGCGTAACGGGTGTTGAGGATGCTGCTTTGGGTGGAGCAGGGGCATCATCACACGCACTTAACGTGAATAGTGTAACCAGTGCTAAACTTATTGTTGACGCAGTCTTTTGATAAATACCTTTATACGGCGGCATGTTAACTCTCCATTTCAATATGGTGCGCTTTTTTGCTGGTTCGCTTATTGCAAATTATCGCGGTCACGCGTTTGCAATAAGCATGAATAGTAATAGTTATAGCGCTTAATCATTTTTCCGGTAAGCTTTTTATAAGTTAAATCTAAAATAGTTCTGTGATGCCTATTCAGTACCGGGCGTTTCATCGTCTTCAAATTTGTCAGCATAGCCTTTTGGCGGAGGTGTCCAGCCGCGCATTTTGGAATGTTTGTCGTGTAAATCTGCTTTAAGTGCACTTTGAATTAACGACGTAAGCTCTACGAAGAGTTTTAAGTAATTATTATCTACCCGCTCACCGCTCGAATCATCAACCCATGCGTGATAAAGCACATCATTTTGTTGGTCTTCAATGTTCTTATACGCCATTTTTTGACGCTCAACGTGGAAAGGGTGAACATTTAATGCTCGTAGCGCTTCAGCGCCCATTTCTAGTGCTGAATGATACGTCTCCGACAATACATAATCTGCGCCTAGTTGACGCAAGCGATAGCCATGCCCTCGGTCATAAGCGCGAGCAAGCACTTTAACATTCGGGTAGGCGTGTTTGGCATATTTTACCATTTCAGCAGCGGTGTCTTTATCGTCAATGGCAACAATTAAAAGCGACGCTTCGTGCGCGCCCGCGGTGTGCAAAATATCGGGTTTCGATGCATCGCCAAAATAAGCTTTCGTGCCCACTCGTCGTGATAAATCAATTTGTTCAGAGCGAATATCTAGCACCACGGTTTTTACATCATTGGCGACCAGTAAGCGATTAATGATTTGTCCAAAGCGTCCGATGCCCGCAATAACAACCGAGCCTTGCTCTTCAATTGCGTCTTCTTCGCGTTGAGTTTTGCTGCCTCGGTATCGGGGCATGATCGCCTTATCAAAGAGGATGAAAAGGCCAGGTGTTAAGAACATTGATATGGCAACTACCAACGATAACACGGAAATAATGTCATCTGGCAACACGAAATTTTGAGAGGCAAAGCTTAGCAGTACAAAGCCAAACTCACCTGCTTGCGCTAGGCTGAGCGTGAACAACCACTTGTTACTTTCACGTAATTTAAATATCACCGCAATAACGTAAAGAACAACCGCCTTAACTATCATCACCGCTAACGTAAGCCCTGCAATAAGCCCCGCATTTTCTGATAATACGCCGAAATTGATGCCTGCACCTACGGTGATAAAGAATAGACCCAGTAACAAGCCTTTGAATGGTTCAATATTGGCTTCTAATTCGTGCCTAAACTCGCTGTTTGCAAGTACAACACCCGCAAGGAAAGCGCCAAGCGCAGGAGAAAGCCCAACCAAGCCCATTAGCGCAGCGATACCGATAATTAACATTAGCGCCGTGGCGGTAAAGATCTCACGAAGGTGTGAGGCGGCAACGAATTTAAATAGTGGGCGGCTTAAGAAATGCCCCCCTACAGTGACAAAGGCGACCGAGCCCATGATAACCAGTGCGTATGCCCATGGGGGCAAACCGTCGACTAAGCTTAAACTATCGTGGCTGTCACCACTTGCACCATGCTCAGCTGCACTCGACGCCAGTTCTGGTATGGCAAGTAAAGGAATTAATGCCAGCATTGGAATGACGGCGATATCCTGGAACAGCAATACTGAAAATGCACTTTTTCCTCCTTCGGTTTGCTGTAACCCTTTTTCTTGAAAGGTTTGCAGTACAATAGCAGTAGAGGAAAGGGCAAAAATTAAACCTATGGTAAGGGAAATGCCAAAGGGTTGACCCAGCGCGATTGCAGCAGCAGCAATTAATGCTGTGGTAAGACCGAGTTGTAAGCCACCAAGACCCAATAGCTTTGACTTCATTGCCCACAATGAACGAGGTTCCAACTCTAAACCTACTAAAAACAACATCATTACTACACCAAATTCTGCGAAGTGTTGAATTGTTGTTGTTTCATCTCCGACAAGGCCAAAAATCGGGCCAATGACGAGGCCTGCAATAAGGTACCCAAGTACAGAACCTAATCCCAGTCGCTTCGCGATGGGAACCGCAATAACCGCAGCCACCAAATAGATAAATGCGTATAAGAAATAGCCGGTCATCTTATTCTCCTGACTGCTTGCATAAATCAGCAAGGTTTTCCATGTCTCTTGCTCTGTCTATGTCTAGTTCGTCTGCTACGAGTTTGTCGAGCAATATCTGCCATTTTTTGCGATGGTCATTAATGCGATGCTCTTCTTGTGCGGTACGAGACCCAAATATCGCAAATGGTGCTATATACGTCATATGGGTAATGCTGGCCATTTGCTCGAGGGGTTGTAATAACTGTCGAATGGTAAAGTGATTGTATCCGTCTGTCTGATAAGCTTCTTCTTTACCCCCAGCGCTAATAGCACAAAGGAAAAGCTTACCTTTAAGCGCGGTGCCCTCGTGTCCATAAGCAAAACCATATTCAAGCACGAGATCTTGCCACTCTTTCAAAATAGAAGGGGTGGAATACCAATATAGCGGGTAAAGAAAAACAATGATGTCGTGGTCGATAAGCCGCTGTTGTTCCCGCTCGATATCGATATTGAAGTCGGGATATTCCGCGTATAAATCGACAGCTGTTACATGTTGGTTGTTTTCAGCGTCCAAAAAAAGTGGAACGTTTACCTCAGAACGCGTCTGCGCAGGGTGGGCAAACAAAACGAGTACTTTCTTGCTGCGTTTGTTTTCATCAATGACGGTATTGTTTTCATTTTGATTTTTCATTCGCGTTTTCCCAGCGAGAGTGCTGTTTAGCTTGTTCTAATCTTTTTACTTGTTGCGTTAAAACAATTTCGAATTTCTATGTTTTCAAAGTTATATGGTTACTAAAACTTATTAGGTTGAAAAAAGTAACTTAATAACCATTATTCACCTGAGGATGATAATAATGGATTTGACGGAACATTACTTTCAATATTTTGTAAACACAGTATAACCATGAAAACACACCTAAAAACACTTGCAATCGCATTATCTGTTGCCACCACGTTAACAACCACCACCGTTTCTGCTCTTCCCAAGGGAAGCGAATTAAAAGTGGGCGGTGCAGTGTGGAATGTCTTTGGCGAGGCCGATCGCCACGCATTGCATACTGCTTATATCCATAAACCATTACAAGATTACTACGGCCTGCGACCGACAGTATTACTTGTTACTGCTGACGAAGGTCAACATTACTTTGCTGCCGGCGTCGCCAAAGATGTATACCAGCAGGGCGATTTTAGTATTCGCGTTTCTTTTCACGCCGGCATTGTGGATGAAACAGAAGAGCTAGGTGATTCAATAGAATTTTATTCCTCTTTATCTGGCCTCTATAAACTCAATGAACACATATCATTAGAAGCTGAGATTGGACACATTTCTAATGGTGGCCTTGGTGATATCAACCCCGGTGCTGAATCATTTGTTGTGAGTGCGCACTATCATTTTTAGCAGGACATCCCGACGTTAAAAAAAACCGCGCAACGCGCGGTTTTTTGGGGCGAAACATTACGTTGCACTAGGGCACGGTGCGCCCGCATCAATCCACAATGTCATGGCATTACCGAAGTCTTCGTGAGTACCTGGTGCTGGTGTGCGTCCTGGTCCTGGAGCCCACGCCCATCGAACGAGAGGGTCGTCTTTAACGTGATGTTCAAACTCTTTTTTGAAGGTTTTCATATCATTACGCCCCCCACGCTGTGCTAAAAATGAATTAAGCTGTGGGTTTAACCAATTATTGCAAAGCTGCACAGGCGTTACATCTCGCGCAATTATCATCGTCGGCGGCGGCATATGCCACACGAATCCTGGCATCAGGTCGTTTGCCGCGCCAGGTGGGCGACCTGGTTCGTCCGCATTTTCATCTTGGTGACAGCCACGACAATTAACAGGGTTAGTTTCACCTACCTGAACAAATCTTCCATCTTGGACGGCCATCTTAAGATTATTGATTGAAGTAATATTCATTGGGTG
>CAYVST010000049.1:0-26237 GCA_964454185.1 uncultured Alteromonas sp. | reverse complement strand
TGGACGACATGCAGGTAAAAGCTGGTATCCATGGAACGCTGCAAAGTTTAGACGTGGAAATTGGCCAGACGTTACCGCAAGGCACCGTATTAGGCAGAGTAGGCTCGGTTGATAAGCTGTTAGCGCGTTTACGCGTGCCCCAGCATCAGGCTGACCAAATCACAGTGGGTGCACCTGTTGAATTGACCACGCGTAAAGGGCAGATAACGGGTGAAGTTAATCTTATTGAGTCGGTGGTTAACAATGGGGTTGTTATCGCAGAAGTCCGGTTAACCAGTGAGCTCCCGTCAGATGCCAGACCTTTGGCACCCGTAACCGGGCAAATCTTTATAAAAACACAGAATGATGCGCTTTACGTGACGCAATTAGCCGGGCTTCGTCCAATGTCACAGCTAGATAGATTTGTGATGGTAAACGATCAGGATGAAGCGGTAAAACGACGCATTCAGCTGGGTGACCTCACAAAAGGCAAGCTTATTATTCAATCGGGCATAGCGGCCGATGAGCAATTCATTTCACAGATGCAAGATGCGTGGATAGCGCACGATAAAATGACAATCAGACAAGAGGGATAAGTAATGAGCAATCAAATCGTAGTAAGCATGGATAATATTCACAAAAAGTACGTAGGTTCAGAAATTGAAACTCTGGCGCTACAAGGCGTTTCACTGAATATTTATAGCGGCGAATTTGTCGCTATTACAGGCCCATCTGGTTGTGGAAAGTCGACACTGCTTACCATTATGGGTCTGCTAGATAGCGCAACCGAAGGTGATTTTAAAATAAGCGGTATTGATACTCGCGGGTTGACAATTGATCAGAGAACGCAGGTCCGCAATCAACATATCGGATACGTATTCCAGTCATTTAATCTTATTGACAGCATGACAGTATTTGAAAATGTGGCACTTCCTTTGGAGCACAGAGGAGAAAAGCCTGAAGCCATTAAGGCTGCTGTGGTGGATGCACTAGACAAAGTGGGCATGCAGCACAGAATTAACTACAAACCCAATCAATTGTCTGGCGGACAACAGCAACGTGTAGCGATAGCAAGGGCGCTAGTGGGTAAGCCCGATCTCATGCTAGTTGATGAACCAACAGGTAACCTTGACACCAAAAACGGTGATGCGGTGATGAAGCTGTTAATGGAGCTTAATCAGCAAGGCTCAACCATTGTAATGGTGACTCACGATAGCCGATATAGCGGCCTAGTTAACAGGCAAATACAGTTGCTTGACGGCAAAATTGTGGGCGAGAAAAAAGTACAGTTTGAGCGTGAGCAGGGGGTTGCATGAAACTATACATCAATGCATTTAAACAAGGCATAGCGAGGCTGTTCACGCTTCCTCGTTTGAGCTTACCGCTGATATCGACACTGGGATTAACGCTGGCAGCAGTGCTTACCGTAATAGCTGTTGCCAATACACTGTTGTTCAAACCTTTACCAGATGTGGAAGAGTCCAATCTTCACAATGTAGAGTTGAATTTGGAATTCAACGAAGGCTTGGTGGTTCCATTTTTCAGTGATTTACGGCGTGTTGCGTCCGCAAAGGCTTACTTTGGAGAACAACTTGAGTGGGCATATATTTCCCCAGGAAACACAACCATAAATGTAGCAAACAACGATATCAGTGTGACAACGCTTAATGCCTCAATGGGGTCGCCTGAAGTGTTAGGTCTTGCGCTGTTAAGTGGTGAGAGTAGCGTAGTTGACAACGCTGAAGAAGGCGTATGGATCTCTAAGAGCCTGTGGCAGTCTGCCTTTGCAAGCGCTAGAGACTTAACTCATTTGACGGTAAGAGTTGATGGGGCTGACTTTCCTATTTTGGGTGTGTATGACAACTACACCAGCTTAAATACGGCGAGTTTAAATGGTGACGCGCCAGAACAGATTTGGCGGTTTCAAGAATTGGCGGCTAGCCTCGCTGCACCAGATACAATTACACTTAACCTAGGCCCAATTACCGTGGTTCGAGGGGCTCAGAACGCATTACCTACCCCCGAAGACTTACAAAAATGGTTTGTGGATTACGTCAATACTGAGATTACCATAGACCGCGCAAGAGAATTCTTACTAAGTAAGAACATAGCGGGTCAAGTAACCACCTATCGCGATGCGTTTATTGGTGATAGTGAGCAACTGGTTTTTGTCTTGATTATTGCGATGGTCAGCTTACTTGTTATGGCGTGCTTGAATTTGCTGAACATGTTTATTGCGCATTATCAAAGTCGAAACAAAGAGTTTGCCATTCAAATTTGTATGGGCGCATCGCTTGGTAAATTAAGGGCGCTTATTTTTGTTGAAAATCTACCTATGTTTCTAATAGCGACCTTACTTGGCCTTATTTCTGCGGGCTGGTTAATCGAAGTCTTACCTGTCCTTGCGGGTGATAATTTGCCTTTGCTAGACCAAATATCGGTAAACATGGGCAGTGTATTTATTGCGCTGGCTTTTATATTAATCATTAATATTTTGTTTGCCGCTATTGCTTTGCTTTACGTGGATAAAACGGCACTCACCGAAAGCCTAAACTCAAGTGGTAAGGGGACTCCGGCACAACAAAAGCAAACGGTTAGTAAACTGTTAATGGTGGTTCAGCTCTCGCTAGCCTGCGTTCTGCTTACAGCCGCGAGTGTGTCGGTAAAAGATAGCTATAACAATGCATATCGCAGTCTGGGTTATAGCATGTTGAATGCTTATGAAGTCAGCATGCCAGTGACCGACGAAACATGGCAGGCGTCTCTTGAAGAGTTTGAAGCGTATCAGGGCAGTGAGTGGCAGCAGCTAAGAGGCGCGTTCGTACAACGCCTGACAACGTTTGGAGGCGATGTTTTCGATACGAATGCATTGCCACTTACGGGCAATGTTTCTATGAGTGCTTATCCAGACCCAGACACAGGTGATTCCGTCATGATTCGACCGATGATGTGGGCTGAAGGAATGTTTGAAGCTTTTGATATTCCGTTACTTGCTGGCCGCGAGCTAACGAAAGAAGATGTGGACCTTTCTAACGTACTAATATCCCGTTCGTTTGCTATGGACCGCGCTGGTGAAATTGAATGGGCGTCCATGGTTGGGAAAGAAATCAAAATGGGTGATGAGGATGACGACATCTACAATGTCGTTGGCATTGTGCAAGACATTGATCCTATGCCGTCTGATACCTTGAATGTCGACGCCCCCGAGATTTATTTTAGTAGCCCAACAAGAATCAGCTTTAACACGCTTTCTGCTGTGGTTATTATGCCTGACGGAGAAGCGTTAGACCTTGAACAAGTGGCCAGTGTGTTAGACGGCTTAGATCCAAGACTGGGCGAGGTTAGTGTGGAGTCGATGGACGAGCGCTGGGAGGCCGTGACACAGGCGACGCGTCTGAATATGGTCGTTATCGCAGGGTTGGCTTTACTCACGCTTATGCTTGCTGTTATTGGTGTATCGGGTTTAAGCCAAATGACCGCTGGTCAAAAAAGCTATGAACTTGCGGTAAGAATGGCAACTGGCGCAAAGCAATTACGCCTTCTACAGCTGTTAATGAAAGAGTCGTTGTGGATGTTGGTGGTTGGGCTTAGCCTCGGCGCTATTGCAGGTGTAGTGGCTTATGAGTATATGCTGGGTTTGTTCGAAAGTGCGCCCACGCTTGATTGGACCGCCGCAGCAACCATTAATGTTGTACTTGCCATGGCGATGTTGGTATCAGTGGCTATTCCAGGCTGGCGAGTAATACGCAAAGACCCAATGCGCGCCCTAAGAGAACTGTAATACCGCCTTGCTTTTACAGTCTTAAACGCACAAAGCCCCAAGGCAAAACTAGCCTGGGGCTATTTCAAAAGGAGTAATATGCCAGTTTCAAAAGGACTCGTCGTTGTCGTTGATGATGATGAAGATATTCGTCTTGCATTGTCTATGTTACTGACAAATCAGGGTTATCAAATTCTAGAAGCCCACGACCCAAAAGCGTTGGCGCGTATCGTTGCGCAACAAAAGCCCAGTCTGGTATTGCTCGATATGAACTTCAGCCGAGACACAACAAGCGGCGGAGAAGGGTTAGAAGTCCTTGCTATGCTTACGCAACAACACATCACTACCGTGCTGATGACAGCATGGGGCAATATCGAACTCGCTGTAAAGGGCATGCAGCTAGGCGCAGCAGACTTTATTGAAAAACCTTGGGATAACCAAAAACTGGTCGACCTTATTGACAAGCACATATATGCACATCGCCAGTCGGCAAAAAACGTATCTGAAAAACATGCATCCTCGCGATACCAAGTAAAACAAAATACAAAAAGTAATGCCTGGGTGGCACAGTCACCTACTATGCAGACTTTAGAAGCGATGATTGAACAAGTTGCAGATACGCAGGCAAGCGTCCTTATTTTAGGTGAAAACGGCACGGGTAAATCATTGCTGGCCGAACGCCTGCACAATTTATCCAGTCGACGACAGGCGCCTTTTGTGTCAGTCAACATGGGGGCCATTCCAGACAATTTGTTTGAGAGCGAGCTCTTTGGCCATGTAAAAGGGGCATTTACCGACGCGAAGGAAGCGCGAGTCGGACGTTTCGAACGTGCACAGCACGGCACGTTATTTTTTGATGAAATAGGTGCACTACCTAATGGTGTTCAACCTAAACTACTTCGGGTATTAGAAAACAACGAATTCGAGGCCGTGGGCTCTAGTAATACGTTAAGCGCTGACGTAAGAATTATCAGTGCAACCAACGCAAATTTAAACGATATGGTAGAGGTAGGAGCCTTTAGGCGAGACCTAATGTTTCGTCTTAATACGTTTATTTTGACACTGCCACCGCTTCGAGATCGATACGAAGATATCTCTCCACTTGCGCAGCATTTTGTTGATGCATTCTCCGCTAAGTACCAAAAAGGCCAGCTTGCGCTTACCCAAGAAGTTATTCAGCTATTATGCAGCTATTGGTGGCCCGGCAATGTGCGAGAGTTGAGTCATGTTATAGAAAGAGCGGTTATTTTGTGCCGTGAAGCAACTATACTGCCTTCACATATCATGCTACCTGACAGTGAAGCGCCTGCCGCGGATGGCGAACCTAGCACGCTACGCGCGCTGGATGATGTGGAGTTTGATATGATCACACAAGCGCTCAAGAAGTATCAGGGCCATGTGAGTAAAGCGGCTATGGCACTGGGTATCTCACGCAATGCGCTTTATCGTAGGCTCGAAAAATACCAGTTAAAGAAAGAGGACTTTGAAATTGAATAATGGCCGTTATTCAACAGAGTCTAAAATCCAGTTCTTCCTTGGCTGTTTAGTGGCAACATTACTCTGTTTGGCAGCGGCCATTGGAGTGCTGCTAGACTGGTCTTTTTTGGCCATATTCACACTGCTATTTTTCTTGTCTTATCCCCTTTGTTGGGGGGCATGGAAAGTATGGCACTTTTGGCGAAGTTCGTTGATGCGTTTGACTGCTTATATTCAAAGCATCAATATGGGGGAATCTGGTATCGGATTAGCAGAGCGCGGCCAGTCTGTGTTAATCGACGAGCTGGTGCACGAAATAGAACAGCTGCATGCCAAAACAGATGTTAATGGCGCTTCACAGCAACTCCTTTCAATTCTCTTTACCCAGTTGTTTGAAGACACACCCCTTGCAGTTATTGCATTTGATGACAATTTTTCTCTCATATACGCGAATCGTGAAGCTTATGGCATAAGCGAAATAAGCCTTTTGCAAGGGATGCAGGCTACACAATTAGGTTTTACCGTTAACAACGAGCAGATTTATCATCCAGCGCTAGAGAAGAACTGGCGTTGCCAATCAAGTGCGTTTAACTATATGCAGCAATCGGCCTACTTGTTTACCGCGGTAAATATTGCCAATGAACTGAAGCAGAGTGAGCAGGCCGTACAAAAAAATCTTGTCAGAGTGCTAAGCCATGAACTCCGCAATACGCTTACACCGATGTCTTCAATGGCGGATACTTTACTTTCCATGCCGCAATGGGACGTTGAGCAAGTACGTAGAGTGTTAACAAGGGTTAAAACTCGTTCCGATGATTTGCTTAGCTTCGTTGAACGGTTTGCAGAAGTGGCCAAGATTCCTGAACCGCGTTTTGAACGCTTTGCTTTAGACGGGCTATTAGAGCATGTTAAAGCCTTGGTGAGCGAGAGCGACACGCTGCGTTTTACGGGTCAAAATAGCTGTAACGGTGACCCCCAATTAATGGCTCAAGTGCTTATTAATTTGGTAAAGAACGCTGTTGAATCTGTGGAGAGTGGACCTGCTGAAATAGACATTCGATGCTACTTAAAAGGTACACAGCAACACCTTATTGTGTCTGACAACGGCGCAGGCTTTTCCAACCTTGAAAATGCCGTCACACCGCTTTTTACAACTAAACAGCATGGAGCAGGCATTGGGCTCACTTTTGTTGAATCTGTTATTAGTAAACATGGTGGAAAACTCAAGTTATCGAACAAAGAAGATAAGGGGGCAAAGGTAGAATTAGTGTGGCCTTTGCATCAGGAAGTATGGTGAGGAGTCGTCAAACTTTTGCTACGAAGTTCCTATGAAATCGCAAAGAATAAACTTATGATGTAAGCCATGTTCTGGTTGTCGGCGTCAATGCCATAGGTTAACAATGGTAAGGTTGTGTAGTTCCTTGTTCTTTTTTTTGTTCAGTACAGCGTTATTGGCAAAAGAAACGGTGAACATCGCGATGATCGAGACGTTACCTGTCGACATAGTCACAGAATCTCGCCAAGCGTTTACCGAAGAACTCCGTCGCTTGTTGCCAGGAGAAGACATAAAGTTTTCTATATACAACGCCCATGCTTCAGAGCAAACGGCAGCTGATATTCTCACCACACTAGAAGCATCGCCACCCCCTGATCTGATTGTGTCTGTGGCAACGCTAGCGACTCGCGCGGTTTTCAAATCTGAGCCTTTTTTATCTACACCCAAATTGTTTATGGTGGTGTCAGCCCCTGTTGAAGAAGGGATTGTATCCGCGTTGGGCGAAGTCAGTGCGCGCAATATTACAGGCGAGTCTCATGTTTTGGATGCAAAAGTGAAGCTGGATATGCTTGATGGTATTTTAAGTGCGTCAAATATTCTTGAACCCCTCACCATAGCCCTATTACATTCTACTTACCCATCATCTACCAATGCGGTTAATCAGCTTATCGCGTTAGAGGATCAATACGAGAAAATTGACCTTGTAGCCATAAGCACTCCTTTTGTTGAAGGTGACGATGGACTGCAGCAGATGTCTTCTGATATTGCGCTTTCTTTGCACGAGTATGAGGGGCGATTAGATGGTTACTGGTTATCATCGGGTCCACTTGTTGAGTTAGATGGCTTGGTAGATAAATTGTTCACAGAAAACCAGTTACTCCCTCTTTTTGCTGAAAACATTGAAGCTGTTCAAGAAGGTGCGTTACTTGGTGTTGTGTCTGAACCTGAAAGCATAGGTAAGTCTGCGGCGCAAAAGGCCAAGCTTATACTCGAACGGAAATCTGCAAGTGAGATTCCTGTAACCAAAATGGATACTTATACGGTGGCTGTGAATGTTTCAACGGCAATAAAACTTCAGCTGCCTATACCTTCAAACTACCTAAAGCTGTCTAAAAATCATATCTATCAATAAGGCCCATTAAGAAGTACTTATGCGTATTAAGTCAAAGCTACTCGTTATTTATATTCCTATTTTGTTGCTTGGAATGGCACTGACTGGTTATTGGGCATATCTCACCGCTTATGAATCAGTGCGCGAGCGCGAGTATAAGCTGCTTACTCAAACGCTAACCTTGTCGGTGTTAGAGTTGATTGATGAACGCAGAGAACTGTTGATTGATTCAGGGCTAGAGAATGAGCCTGTTTTTATTAGCGCGTACCAAAAAGAAGTATTTGAAGAACTAAATACACTAAATGCATCAACCGGAAGACATTTTTCGATAAGTCAAAAAGGATCTGAAAGCATTGTCTTTAGCACACTAAGTGAAAGTGCCGTACCAGACACTGCAGGTGCGCAACGAGCAACAATAAGCGGGCATTTAGTGGCGTTTGGTGAGTCGTATTCCGATGGACAAAGCGTGTTGTTCGCTTGTGTAAACTTCGAACCTTGGAACTGGAAGGTAACGGTCATACAGCCTGCTGATGCGTTGCAAGCGTCACTTTCAAAAATAGCGTGGTTGACGGTACTGGTTATCCTTTTTTCCGTTGCAATGGTGAGCTTGATTATGGGGCGTGTTACCCAAGTGTTAGTACTTTCCCCAATTGAAAAGATTAAGTCTGCAGCAAGTCGAATAGCGATAGAGCACAAAGCCGTTGAAATAGCCCTAAATCAGGATGATGAACTGGGTGAATTAGCGCGTGACGTTGAATTGATGTCTGCCAAAATTGAACAATATGTTGATCAAGCTCAGCAAGCCAATAAAGCCAAGACCGATTTTTTGGCAGTAATGAGTCACGAGATTAGAACACCACTGAATGGAATCCAGGGGTTGGCAACGTTATTGCTCGACACATCACTGTCAGATAAACAACACAAATATGCCAGTGACCTGCGTTCATCAGCAACTATTCTCGCTAACGTGATTAATGACGTACTCGACTTGTCAAAAATTGAGTCAGGAATGTCTGAAGTTGATGTTACCGAATTTGATTTAGATGGGATGCTTAGTGACCTCATCACGTTACTGGGCACTAATGCTAGCGCAAACAATACGTCGCTTAGTTACAAGAGCAAGCAGTTAGCGTCGGTGCTTGTGACCAGCGATATTACTAAACTTCGTCAAATCGTGATTAATTTAGTCAGTAATGCAATTAAATTTTCACATAAGGGAAGTGTTACGGTATCGGCTAAATTGAAAAAGCCTTCCACAGCGGCTACGGCAGACAATAGCCTTGTCATTTCAGTTAAGGACACGGGTATTGGTATAGAGCCAGAACGGTTAAATCATATTTTTGACAAGTTCACCCAATCTGATTCATCTATCACACGCAAATACGGCGGCACAGGTCTTGGTCTGTCAATAGCCAAGCAACTGGCTCAGCTTTTGGGCGGCGATATTAAGGTGGTTAGTACCGTTGGAGAGGGTTCTTGTTTCACTGTTACTGCACTGGTGCAAACACGTACAGCCCCACAAGCGCATCCATTAGCATCTGAGCGGGACGCTCGCAAAGCCAATCGTATACCCGAAGGGCTACGCGTGCTGTTAGCTGAGGACAATGCGATAAATGCAGTGGTAGCACAAGCGCTTCTAGAGCAGCTCAAGTGCGAGGTGGAACATGTAGACAATGGCCTTAAAGCAGCTACTCGCGTTGAAGAAGGCGGTATAGACGTTGTCTTTATGGATGTGCACATGCCGGTAATGGACGGCATAGAAGCTACCCAACGCATTCGTAAACTTAGTGGTGACAATGCTATGGTACCTATCATTGGGCTAACCGCTGAAGCGTTTAAAGAGCGTCACAAAATGTTCAGAGAAGCTGGCATGGATAGCATTGTGACTAAGCCGGTTACCTTGGAAGCCCTTAAAGCGAGCTTACAATCTCTATAACCTCAGCTGTATGACTAACCGTACGCTTATTATTTATGGTTGGTTGCACAGAATTCTTGTTAACAAATTGATGAGCTTGCGTTAACTATTAATTATCAGTTTGTCTATAAATGCGCCGATCGTGACGTTAAAAGTGTAAAAAATGCAATAAAGGTGCGTAAATTCTGTTTGCTTGCATTGAACAGAAGTGTGCATGTCCGTAGAATCCCCCGCTGCAATTTTTCCCCTATTACTACGAGTATCTTATGAAGCAACAGTTTTCTTTACGTGCCTCAGTGTGTTTAGCGCTTGCTACTTTCGCCTCTTCATCTGCGCTAGCTGCGGGTTTTCAAGTTAACGAGCACAGTGCCAACGGACTGGGTCGCGCTATGGCCGGTCAAGCTGCAACACCTGAAAATGCATCTATATTGGCGACAAACCCAGCCGCAATTGGTGTTTTTAAAGAAGCTGAATTCAGTGCCTCTGTTAGCTTTATCGACCCAAATGTCGATGTTAGTGGCACTGTTGATTACAAACTAGGTGGTCAGACTGTTGGTATGACAGATGCGAGTGAAGCGAATATTGCCGATACCGCCATAGTACCTGGTTTCTTTTACACGCGTCCCGTTAATGAAAAGGTGTCAGCAGGTTTTGGTGTATTCACCACTTATGGTTTGCGCTCTGATTATGGTGACGATTTTAATGCACTTCATTTTGCTGACTCAGCAGAAGTTAAAACGGTATCATTTAACCCGGCTGTCTCTTACAAAGTAAACGACACTTTAATGGTTGGTTTTGGTATCAGTGCTACGTTTGCAGATGCTGAAATCGGCTCTGCAGTGTCGCCAAGCCTTTCACCCATATTGAGCAACGCGCTGCAAACACAAGTGCCAGCGACCGCGTCTATCTTTAAATTGGAAGGTGACGACTGGTGCTATGGTTGGAATGCTGGTATCTTTTTCCAGCCAAACGATATGACAAGCATTGCGTTGTCTCACCGTGCTGAAACCAAACTTGAGCTAAATGGTGCAGTTAGTTCTGACCTGACAGCGAGCTTGAATCAACCAGGAAGCCTGGATTTAAACCTTGCTGCAACGACGGAGCTAGCCATCAATCAAAAGGTTAACCAGCAATGGTCAGTGCAAGCGAGCGTAGTTTTTACTGATTGGAGTACGTTCGAGAAGCTTGAAGCTAATCTAGCCGACGACACCGACTTTCTTATTAAACAAGAAAATTTTGATGATTCGTTACGTGCAGCTTTTGGTGTAACTTATGTTATGAGTGATGAAATTACACTGCGAGCGGGATATGCATATGATGATGGTGTTGTTACCGTGGAAAACCGTTCACTGAGTATTCCAGACACCGATCGACACTGGGTATCTGGTGGCTTGACTTATACTTTCAGTGATAAAACCTCAATTGATGCTGCCTATGTCTTTATTGACGGTCGCAAGGCAGATATCAATAAAACCCGCGCACTTAATGCTGAAGGTTCTTTCACATCAACCTATGTAGGTTCGCAGTCTGCTACTGCCCATATTCTCAGTGTTCAGCTAAACACACGCTTCTAACACAAATAGGAAGCAACGATGGAAATGGCAGCTTTGGCTGCCATTTTTTATATTTGTGCGAACAAGTTCTGTAGACAATCGATGGCGGCACTGATTTTCTTAGGTATTAAATCGCGTCTAGGTGTAACCGCGTAAACCGTATAGTCAGGAAGCGTCCAATCACTGAGAAGTGGCTTCAACTCTCCTGCGCGAAGCAAATGCCTTACTTCGGGCTCAGGCAAAACAGCAAATCCTGTTCCGTCGCGCGTAAGCTGTATAAGCGTTTGCATAGAATTGACGTCAATGCGTGAAAAGTTCAGATCAAAGTCTTTTTCATGATCATGGCTCATCACGTAGTTGCTAATGTGACGGTGGCTAATGTAAGTATGGTCTCTCAATGGCTTTGGTGAACTCAATGATACATCGGCAAGTGGATGTTTCGTTGAAACGCAAAGTACTCGCTGCCATGTTGCTAAAGGGAGACTGCTAAAATTGGTATCAGAAACAGGCTCAAAGCACAGTACTAAATCAGCACTAAGGGCAATAATATCTTTGGGTTCGTCGGTGAGCGTAAGTGAAACGGAAAGCTGAGGAAAGGTTTTACAAAGCATGCGTAGCGGTTCACTGAGTAAACCGCCACCAAAACCCTCTGGTGCGACAATATTAATCTTGCCTGAAGGGTTATCTTGCAAGCTTTCAATTTGTTGCTGTGCAAGCAGTGCGTTGTCGAGCATCTTCTTGCAGTTGTCGTAATAAATACGACCTGCTTCTGTGAGGCTCATGCTGCGTGTATTTCGATTAAACAGACTAAGTCCGATGTCCTGTTCTAGTTTTCTGAGTTGTTGGCTTATTGCGGAAACCGTCATTTCTAACTCACGTGCAGCAACACTCATGCTCCCGCTATCGGTGACGGTAACGAACACCTGTAGCGAGCGAATTAATTTTGAATTCATGGCGCCTTCTTCATCCTTTCAATGGCTTTATGTTTCACTGTCGCTTTTATTTTTTATCTTAAAGTGAATCGACTCTCTTATCTGTAACAATTTGCATAAGCCGACGTACTTTTGCATGTAGCAAAAAACTGACAGGCTTTTATTCTATTAAAAATTTGCAATGAAGTAGGTATAACCACCGTATTTTACCGTTAGTGACCGCTTTTTATGGTGTCTTTACATAACCTTTGCTTTTTAACTTTATGCATTTTTTTTGAATAACTATATTTATATGCCTGTTTACTGTGAATTTGTAGTTATTTTGTGCTTCTTTTGTTTCAAAAAGGTAAAACCGTGTTTTTCTTCTTTTAAAGTCGAATCAAAGTGATAGATTAATGAAAAAAACAAACAGGGCGTGTGAAAAATGAAACAGTGTCGCGTTATATTTTTGATGATATTGAGCTCACTATGGCTTAGTGGCTGCGTAATTATTCAAAAAGACGTTTTAGAAGAGCATGGGCCTAGCTTTGGTCCAGCTAGCTTTGATAACCCTTCCTTTACTGCCATTACTGTGGCTTACGCGCCTGAAATGGAGGGTATTCTTAATAGAATAGAAAGTGATCCTGACGCTTCTATCCATACCACCACAACGATTAAGGGCGTCACCTACCGCTTAGGTACGTACCACGATGAGCCTATTTTAGTGTTCGCCACCGGAATGAGTATTGCCAATGCTGCAATGACTATGCAAATGGCACTCGATTACTTCCCAGTAAAACAAGTGGTATACATGGGTATTGCTGGTGCGGTAAATCCAAAATGGCAGCCGGGTGACGTTATAATTCCTGCACGTTGGTATTATCATGATGAAAGTGTCTACACCAATGAAGACCCCGCTAATCCGGGCGAGTACATTTTGCCAGAGTACTACGCTAAATTTATGGATGAACAAGCGGCGCGTAGGGCCAACGACCCGCATTTGCCGCACTATAAGCCGTTTCATTTTATTCACCCTGATGAGGTGTTAATTGTTAAAGATGGCATGGATAAACCTGAAGACACTGCTTATTTCAGTGCAACATCGCGATTGTTAACCGCAGCCAAAGAAGCTATTTCAGATATGCCGAAACAACGAGTTTTGAATGAGCGAGAAGCGAAGCTGTTTGTAGGCGGAAATGGAATAACGGGTTCTGTGTTTATGGACAATCGAGAATATCGAAAATGGACGCGAGAGGTATTCAATGCTGAGGTGACGGAGATGGAGTCAGCAGCAATCGGTCAGGTATGCACAGTTAATAATGTTGATTGGGTAATCGTTCGCGCGATCAGTGACTTGGCTGGTGGTCAGGAAGGCGTTAATGTTGAAAACAAATACGACAAAGAAGTGTCGCGAATAGGGGCAAATGTATTGTTTTCGGTGTTAGATACACTGGCTGAAAAGTAGTACAAGCCACCTCTGCTTGGTGGCTTCTTTCACTATTTCTTTGAAGCGTAAGTGGGTTATTTCGACCCGCTCACGTTCTTATCCGCCATACTAACGAATAGTGCGAACCAATTTAATTGTGTTGGTAGCCAATTTCACTTCGACAAGAAATACAACAAGGGCACTAATAAGAAACAACATCGCCAACATAAACAACGCTATTATAAGTGTTTTCAAATCGACTACCCATAGCGACCCTGAAAACAAGGCCATAATGACGCTACACACCATTAACCCTGCCGCTACGCATAAGCCTATTGCCCAGTTAATAACCTGCACTCTACGCCATAGTATTTTTATCTCAGATTTAGAACGGCTAACAATATGCGGGTCTGATAGTGCGTGAATTTGTTGTTCAGCCACTCTTACTCTGTCTGAGATTCGACCCAATCGCGATGACATGACATTAAGGAAACCTGCTATACCGGCTAGTAAGAAAACCGGGGCCACGGCAAATTCGATAAGCTGTGAAAGGCTGGGGATGAGACTGTCCAACGTTGTCCTCCTAAGTGTGTGTGCGCCGTTGTCACTATTCGCGCGTACTTACATCACGTGTTGCGCCGCTGGTCTACTATTTATTGGTTTTTAACGTTTGTTCAACGGCTTACGCGGTACAATACATTATACTACGCCAGTTTTTATATTTAGAGGATAAAAAATGACCTTTAAGCCGTTGTTCCCGTTGTCGCTATTAGCAACGACTATGGCACTGTCTTGTTCCGTGGTATTTGCCGCAGATGAAGAAGCAGAAAAGATAGAGAGAATCGAGACAACGTCTAGTCGTATCTCCACCAAGGCAGGTGCACAGGGTTATCTAGTGTCTTCGATAACAGATGAAACACTGTCTTTACTTTCGCTTCAGCATATTCAAGAAGCCTTAAACTATGTAGCAGGTGCCGGAGTACAACGTGGAAATGGCCAAGAATATTTACCGGCATTACGTTCACCGGTACTTACTGGTGCAGGCGCATGCGGCGGCATTTTGGCTGCGGAAGATGGTATAGCGCTTCGCGCGGCGGGCTTTTGTAACATAAACGAACTGTTCGAAGCCCATGGTGAAATGGCAGAGCGAATTGACGTGCTGAAAGGCCCAGCATCGCCGCTTTATGGCTCTAATGCTATACATGGTGTCATTAATGTTATCACGCCAGATACAACAACAGGCCAAGGGCTTCTAAGCTATGACTACGGTTCGTTTGGTTTTAACAGGATTAAGCTTCGCAATGGTAAAGATTTCACAAACAGCGGAATTGGTATAAACGCTAGCATAACGCGAGACAATGGTTATCGCGATGGTGAAGGCGTTGATCAAGAAAAGGTGAACTTGCGCCATCGTCTTAACCTAGAAAACACAACGGTAACCACTGGCCTTACTTATACCAATTTGGATCAAGATACTGCGGGTTATATTACCGGGTTTGAGAGTTACAAAGACGAGGATATTGCCCAGTCTAACCCTAATCCTGAGGCCTTTCGAAAAGCGAGAAGCATGAGGCTTTGGAGCAAGGTTGAAATGGCCTTTGACGGCGGGCACCAACTGTCAGTTACGCCATACTTGCGTGACCAAAACATGGATTTCTTGATGCACTTCTTGCCTGGAAAACCGTTGGAAGAAAATGCACAAAAAGGCGTGGGTGTTCTCTCTCAGTTTAATTATATCGTGAGTTCCACATTTAACATTGATGTAGGCGTGGACGCGGAGTACACCGAAGGTGAACTTATACAATCACAAAACGCGCCAACAGTCGGGTCAGCTTTTTTGGTCGAAACCGTACCTGTTGGCAGGCATTACGACTACGACGTTGAGGCTACACTTCTGGCACCATTTTTTGCATTGAACTGGCAAAAAGGAAATTGGGATGTGTCTGTTGGTGGTCGATTTGAAAGTATGCAATACGATTATACCAACAACATGAATGTAGGGCGCATAAGAGAAGATGGCACAGAATGTGGTTTTGGCGGATGCCGCTACTCGAGACCAGAAAGTGGTAAAAACGATTTTGACAACTTCAGCCCTAAACTGTCTGCAAGCTACCAGTTAGACGATACGACGCAGCTTTATCTAGGTGTATCGAGGGGATATCGCGCGCCACAAGCGACAGAACTTTATCGTTTGCAGCGGTCGCAACAAGTAGCTGACCTTGATGCAGTAACTGCCACAAACTACGAGGTGGGTATCAATGGACTTACTGACAATGGGCGTTACTCATTGGCAGTTTACAGCCTTAGAAAAGATAATGTCATCTACCGCAATAGCGACTTTTTCAATATTAGCAATGGCGAAACGTGGCATCGCGGCGTTGAACTAACGCTGAGCCAAGCTATAACCGACAAGTGGTCTGTAGATATAGCAGGTAGCTATGCGCGGCACACTTATGAACATAGCCAGCTTCAGGGCGAAACGGATATCCAAGGTAATGATATTGATACCGCACCTAAGCTACAGATGAATACCAGACTGAATTACGACTTCAGCAGTGCAGTGCGCGCTCAACTAGAATGGCAGCACATTGACAGTTACTTTACCGATGCGGAAAACGCCAACGAATATGAAGGCCACAACCTATTGCATGCGAGAGTGAGCTTTGCACTAAGTGATGGTGTGGTAATAGCAGCGCGTGTTAACAATCTGCTTGATACTGAATATGCCGACCGTGCTGATTTTACAAGCTTTACTGGGCCTCGATATTTCCCAGGAAGACCACGTAATTTTATGGTTAGCGCAACGTTTGACTTATAGCACTTACTTTTAGGCCTTGATGGTAAACGCTTGTGCTAGTTCGTAGACAAGCGTAATCTTAAGGTATTAGACCTTACTGTATTAATGAGCTAACTACTCTAGCGCATGGGTTGCAGTCATACCACGTATAGCTTTTGCACGTTTTAAGTGCCACAGGCAGTGGTTATACGTGGAATGATTGTAAATAGGTAAAACCCATGCAGAAAATAGTTATAGTTGGTGGCGGTGCTGGTGGTCTAGAGCTAGCCAGTCGTTTAAGCCGCACCCTCGGGAGAAAAAAACAAGCCGAAATAACCCTGGTCGACCGAAGTCGAACCCATATCTGGAAGCCGCTATTGCACGAAGTGGCCGCCGGAGTCATTGATAAGCATTCAGACGGTGTGGATTACGCAATTCACGCTGCGGCGCATCATTATCGCTTTCAACTTGGTGAAATGTGCGCACTCGATGCCCACTCACAAACCATTACGTTAAAACCTCTTGTTGATGAAGAGGGGGCACAAGTGTTGCCTGAACGTCACATTCATTACGATCAATTGGTGCTAGCCATTGGCAGCGTTAGTAACGACTTTGGTACGCCAGGTGTCGCTGAAAACTGCTACTTTTTGGATTCTTTGGTACAAGCGGAACGATTCCATCGCGCGCTTCTAAATCAGCTCATTCGAATAAATCAGCAAGAAGATAAAGATGCACGCATTGATGTAGCTATCGTTGGCGCTGGCGCAACGGGCACCGAGCTTGCAGCGCAGCTTCACCATGTTGCTAACTTGTCAAAAGCGTACGGTATGCCGGATATGTCGGCATCACGGTTAAAAATTACGATTGTGGAAGCCGGTGAGCGTATTTTGCCAGCACTACCTGAGCGTATCGCTAACTCTGCACGCAAAGCCCTTTATAAACTTGGCGTCGATATCAAAGAACAAACCATGGTGGCTGAGGCTGACGAGAGAGGCTTGATCACCAAAGACGGCAGTCGTATCGATGCTGATTTAATGGTGTGGGCTGCGGGTGTGAAAGCCCCTGATTTCATTACCCGTATGGGACTATTTGAAACAAATCGTGCTAATCAAATTCTGGTCGATAAAACCCTGAGAAGTTCATCGCACAAAAACATATGGGTGCTGGGTGATTGCTGTGGTTTTCAGCAAGAAAATGGAAAATGGGTGCCGCCTAGAGCACAGTCAGCGCATCAAATGGCAGACATTGTCAGCTACAACATTAAAGCGCTGTTTAATCATAAAGAGCCAAAAGCTTTTGTTTATCAAGACTATGGCTCACTGGTGCATCTTAGCAAATACAGTACAGTAGGCAGCTTGATGGGGTCGCTATCAAACAGCAGTATGTTTATTGAAGGACGCCTTGCTAAGCTGGTGTATGTATCGTTGTACAACATGCATCAATTTGCAGTACATGGAAAAGCCAAGGGAGCGCTAAAGCTGTTGGTGAAAAAGCTCAGCCACGCAATTAGCCCTAAACTGAAGCTTCATTAGAAATAAAAAAGCCCCTTCACAAAAGGGGCTTTAAATTATGCTTTGCAATAATTATTGCTTAACGCCTTCAACATGTAGCTCAAGTTCTACGGTTTGTGATGCAGGACCTAAGTCATAATCAATACCGAAGTCTTTTAAGGCAATGGTAGTAGTGCCTTCGAAACCTGCGCGGTAGCCACCCCATGGATCTTTACCTTCACCAATTTTCTTAGCTTCAATGGTAATAGGCTTAGTCACGCCGTGTAGGGTGAAGTTACCCATAACATCCATCATGCCGTTGCCCTTGTCTGTTATTTTCGTGCTAACAAACTTGGCTTCTGGGAAATCACTGACGTTTAGAAAATCGTCGCCTTTTAAATGCTTGTCGCGCTCGGCATGGTTTGAATCGATACTGTCAGTATCGATTGTCACCATGATTTTGGCATTGCTAGGCGTTGCGTCATCGTAACTGAATGTACCTTCAAAATCGTTAAAGCGACCAGTTAGCCATGAGTAGCCTAAGTGCTGGATTTTGAAATTGATAGACGCGTGCGCCCCTTTGCTGTCAATTACATAATCTGCTGCTTGTACGGTGCTTAAAGACAGTGCTGCCGCTAAGGCAAGTGTTAACTTCTTCATAATTTCTCCTCAAGTGTATTTACCGAAGCCGTAACATCTGCTTCATCGTGTCGTCTTTGTTAACAAAGTGGTGTTTCAATGCTGCGCCCGCATGAAGCACAGCTAAACCAATGAGTGACCACGCCAAGTAAAAATGAACTTCACCTGCTATGTCTTCTTGATTCTCAAAAAATTCACCTAACGAGGGCAAAGATACCCAGTTAAATATGTCAATTTCGCGTCCGTCAGCAGTAGAAATCAAATAGCCCGATGTAAACAAACTCAATAAAAGCGCATAAAGCAGCCCGTGCCCTATTTTGCTTAGTGCCTTTTCATGTTTGCTACCATGTGACGGTGGACGTGTAGATAAAACGCGGGTAACTAAACGAAAAACGGTAACTACAAAGAGCAACAATCCCACACTCTTGTGCCAATGGGGCGCAGTCTTATACCAATCGCTATAGTACGTTAAGTCGACCATCCACAAGCCTGATGCAAACATCCCGACAACGACAATGGCGCTTATCCAATGCACAAAAATAATTGTTGAGGGCCATTTAGCGTTCATCACAGTTTCCGTCCGTTATTGGTGAGTAAGCAGTGTATGTCTTACATGGTGAATTAAATATTGCATTTTTTCTCTTACATTGTTCGAATTTATAGAATGGCACAATCCAATCTACAACGTCACTGACGCTCAACAGTACATAATTCACGTCTAATCTGTGTGTTAAACGGCAAAAATAGACCTATAGTTTATATAGTGACTAAAAAATGCCATCACTCGTGTATTGTGTAGTGCTTCGTATAACGCAAAGAAGGTATTTGTTGTGCGTGTATCGTTAGTTTTATTGGCCTTAGTTGTGCCTTTGATGTTTTCATCGCTTGTAGCATTCTCTGATGCAGGAGAAGAGAAACATGCGGTCAATGAGAACAGTAAGGCAAGTGCTGCGAGCCCTCTATCTTTTTTTGCCGCAGAATGGCAGCTAGCGTCAGATGACAATCAATATGACGATATTGAAGACAGTGCATTTACCATTAATGGTTTCTATACCGCCATTGTTCATGTCGGTAACGACGATACGTCGTTAGTTCATCGGGGTTCTACCACCGCCTCTTCTCACTTCATCAGAGGACCTCCTTGTCGTACTTAATCAAATAGCCGTATTACACATTTTGATTAGGAGAAGTAGGTATGCATACCTTAAATCTATATAAAACTGAAACCATCGATACCTTAGCGTGGCCAGTTGTCGAAAACACCATAACGGTGCGTTCGCCTGCAATGTCGGTTTTCACTGACTTCAAAAAACATTTGCCTCATGTGTTAGATGGGCGAACACCTGCAACAAAGGTTGAGGCAATTATGCGTCAGTCTCATGTAAGGATGATGCTGGTAGTTGACAATAAAAACCGCTTTATGGGCATAGTGACCAGCCATGACGTTGGCGAGCAGCAACTTATAAAGCGTATGAATGAGCTCAATTTATTGCGCGACGAGCTTACTGTGAATGACTTCTTGAGACCCAAGACCTCCTTAATGTCTTTCGATTTTACTGAACTTGCCCGTTCCACAGTGGGTGACGTTATAGAGACACTGAAAGACTACGGTCAGCAGCACTGTCTTGTTATGGACCGAGAATCTCACGAAGTTCGAGGCGTCATCAGCGTGAGTGATATTGCGCGTGAATTGAAACTTCCCCTTGATATACAAGGGCGCCCAACGTTTGCTGAGCTCATCACCATTCTGGCGGCATAAACTTTAGGCGTTACACTCTGAAAATGTGGTGTGTAACGCCCGATACAATTGACTACAATACGTTGGTACATTTTTCGCACAGCTCTTTCTCAAATAGCAATATAAACGATTAAATCGATGGAGAATCAGCATGCGTACCTCACTATATCCTACCAGTGTAGTCACAAAAGCATTTACCTGGGCCTATCAAGAGCTGGGTTTGAATATTAAACAAGCCTCTGAAATTTTGGGTATTTCTCCGTCGTCACTAGCGCAAACAACATTATTGGGGTTTGAAAGTGGCACGCGAGAATATCGTACGCAACTTGCTTTCATTCGTATGTATCATTTACTCATCACTATGTCAGAAGGGGACAGTGATAAGATGAAGGCATGGTTTAACAAATATGATACCAACCTTGAAACCTCTCCATTGTTGCTATGCAAAAGAGTGGGGGGCATAGAACAACTTGCCCATCAGCTGCGCCATCTGAAACATCAGATAGAAACTCACAAATTTGGTTTAAATACGAGAGCGTTTACGGTGGAGAAGCGCGACTCTCTGTCGCAAGCCAAACTGCATTAGCTATGCAGTTTGTGCGACGCTCTTAATAAAATCAGCACAGTGTTGTGGTTGCGTAATGGGAATCATGTGACCTGTATTTGGCAATGTGTGCGACGTTGCATTACTGAGTTTCTCAGTAACGGCTTTTGTATGAAAAGTAGGGTCTAAAATAGCATCATTCTCACCGTAAAGAACGCCAACGGGGCATGTAATCTCGTTGTAATGCGCTTTTTGTCGGTGCAAGCTCCCTTGGGCTGAAACCGTATCTCTACTTCCTTCATAAAAACTTCTTGAGTGTAGTGCCAATGCTCCACCGCCATCGACGGCAAAGTCGTGAGGAACGGGTTCAGGATGAAAAATTTGTCCAACTTGTTTTTGGCCAAACTTGACTCTTAAAGGACTCGCTATGGCTGAAGATACCGTCCTTCTTATGGGGTCATTGGGAATGTAAAGCATGGTTAGTGGGCCTGCACCGCCTTTAAGAGGGGCTGTTAATGGGCACAGTAGCGTGGCTGACGATATACGTGACGGGGCATCTAGTGCCAGTCTTAGTGAAATCCCACCGCCCATAGAATGGCCTACTAAGGCTGCAGTATCGATACCCTCTTTATCCATCCATTCAAGAATCATTTTGCTTTGCTGTTCAAACGAGGCGGATGTATGCCCGTAACGGCTGGAAAAACCGCTGCCAGGTCTATCGATGCTATACACCGTAAAGTCGTGAGAAAGAATTTCTGCAAGTGCTGAAAAATTTTTGCTATTGCCTAATAAACCGTGGATTAATATCAGATTTGGCCCTTTTCCCTGTACGTGCCAATGAATAGTACCACCTTCAACAATAGTGAGCTTGCCGCTTGGCGAGAAGTTCTTCTCGATCCCCCTGTCGACCTTTCGAGTAAAAATAAGGCCAACAGTAACAAGTGCAATAACGATAAAAAACAGTGCTAGCATAAGCTATTCCTAACGAGGGCGTCGTTTTTAACCTATCTATTTGAGTATACAAGGTCAACAAACTCTTGTTTATCCATCAATATAAGTAAAATGTCTAAAGCGTGTGGAAACGTTCAGGAAAATCGCAAACAGCTGATACACTGCCCAGTGGAACCAAACCACTTCGCTTTAGTGCGTGCGCGATGACGTAGACCAGGTATCAAGAAAAAAGAGTACATATCAATGGAATTAGCGATAACGTCAACTATTTCGATAGACGATAGTGAATTAGAGATGCAGGCTATAAGAGCACAAGGTAGTGGTGGTCAAAACGTTAATAAAGTGAGTAGCGCCATTCATTTACGCTTTGATATTCGAGCATCATCGCTGCCAGATAAGTTAAAATTCAAGCTGTTAGCTTTAAAAGATACACGATTGAATAATGAAGGTATTTTCGTACTAAAAGCGCAAAGCTTCAGAACGCAGGAACAAAACAGAGAAGATGCGATTAATAGACTGGTCGCATGGATAAAAGCCGCAACAGTCGAGCAAAAGCCTAGAAGGGTGACGAAAGTGAGTAAGTCGGTAAAAGTGCGCAGAGGCGAAGCAAAAAAACAGCAGAGCGCAAAAAAATCAATGCGTAAGAAAGTGGAATTCTAAAATTAAATAGCCTAAAGTATAACGCTATTAAAATTGTCATTTATCAAGGCAATAGAAAGTTCTGAAGGCAACAAATGAATCTGTCGTGCGTTTGTGCTGAATATGGGAATTTAGGAAAGCATACAAAGTGACTCGTTCAGACGTTATACCTATGGTGCTCTTTGCAGCCATCGTAGTATCGCTTGGAATTAACACGCCTCAAGCCGCAAATGAGATCATCGCTCGTTTGTTCAATAAGCCTATCTCAAATAGTGAGCTTCAGCCTTCAGACGCTGACGTTGACCGTTTTCAATCAATATTAACGGATAAGTCTGAAAAAGAAGTGCGGGCACTATTGGCTCAGCGAGCACTTGGAACAAAAATCACTGAATCCGTATTAGCTGATTTTGCAAGCAGAAATGAGATTGAACCTAACGCTAGTGAAATTCAGTCTGCTTACTCCGTAATCAAGCTGTGGACTGTTGATCTAGATAATAACGGCAGTTACAAAGAAGACGAGTTAGAACGATATCGCCTAGCGATGGCAGAAGGGATGGCGAAAAGCTGGAAAGTGTCTAAAGCGCTTTATGAAGCCTACGGTGGAGACGTCGTTTTTCAGCAAGACAACCCTCTTACTCCAGTAGGCGCATACCAAAAGCTGTTTGAACAGTATCGTGAAAAAGGCGAATTTGTCATTTATGACCCTGTATTCAAAGCAGCATTTTGGTCGTCTGTTCGTATGAAGTACGCCAATACTTATGATGAAAAGAACATCGACTTTTCTTTACCGTGGTGGGAGAAAAGCATGACGGCTTCTGACCAGTAACGTTATCTACTCCGTTAATCGCGCAAAATCTTCGCTATCTATACGCTTATCAATTTTGTGTTGGTCTTCGCTGCGTCCTTTTTTCCAATAACTGCTGATATACACTTGATTGTGGGGCACAGCCTTGACGTCTTTTAGCCACCTTCGGATGGCACGCATTTCACTAAACTCGCAAGCAACCCATACCGCAGGCATGCCCACAAGCCAGCTACACGCTTCTAGCGTGCAAAGAAGTTGGCTGGGAAGCGCCCACACAAGTTCTACGCCAATAGGCTTTTTCAGGACTTGCTTGTCGTCCTCATGCTCTATCGCTATAACAGCATATCCTTTTGTATTGTCAGGCAAAGAAGCAAGATAATTTTTAATAGTCGGCATGGCTGTCATATCACCGGCAAACAACACCCAATCGTAATTAGGTGCAAGTGCTTTACTTGAACCTGGACCTGCAATTAACAGAGCATCGCCAGGTTGTGCACTTGCTGCCCATGATGATGCTGGACCCGTAATGCCATTGTCGTTGTGAAGTACCATATCCACAGTGAGTTCACCGTTATCCTTATCGAATGCGCTTACCGTGTAGGTACGCATGGCTACTTCTTGATCATTTAACTCTGATGTTAGCGGGTTGCCATGCGTATCAAATAAGAGTTTGATATAGGCGCCTGGCAAGGTATTTGGAAAAGACTGTAAAGATTCTCCCGTTAAGCAGAGCCTTTGCATATTGGGTGTTAAGCGCGTAGTGCGTTTTACCACTACAGCATATTGTGACGCATTAGCCATATAATTCTCTCCCGCAAAAAAAGGACATTATATATGTAAATGAGAATTATTACTATTTGAGGGCTGGCATTTTTATTCGGGGGTATTAGCAGCTGGCTGTTGCAGTTTTACTTGAAAAAGGAGATTGAGAAAAAGTCGTTTTCGTTTGAAAAGAAAAAGGGGCGAAAACGCCCCTCAAAAAAACACAACATAACTTGGAAAACACATTTACACACCACAAAGACGCACACTCAACGACTTCATGTACTAAGTAAGATAGCGAAAAATGAAAAAGGTTCCGCGTTTATTAAAATTATTAGGTAAAAATATAAATACCTAATAGCTGCAGCCTGAAATTTGCTCTTACATGTCCAAACCAGCTACCGCTAGCACTAGCGCGCGCGCTTGATAGAAGCAGTAGCTTCACGCTTTCGCACTTTAGAAAGTGTGATAAAGATAACGCATGTGGTGATTGCAATGAGCAGTGATGCAATTGCAAAGGGCAACGCGATGTTTTTTTGATAAGCAAAAGCTGCCAATGGAGGGCCAACAATGTAGCCCATCGCCGTTGTCGCGGTTACGAGCCCTGTCACAGATGATTGTTGAGACGGCGAGCAATAGGTGGTAGCCGCTGCTGCAAGAGCAGGATAAGCCATACCCATGCCAATACCCATGATGGTCATAGCAAGATACAGCATCCACAGCTCGTTATGCATATACAAGACAAGATATGCGATACCAAGCAATGGAAGTGCTATTGAAATCATCGCTTCTTTACTGATACGCGCTTTTTGGACCACGAAAAACTGTATCAACAAAGATGTTGCGGCGCTGCACATCATGGTAAAACCTACCTGGCGAGCAGCCTCGACAGGTGTAACGTGGTAAAAATCAATAAAAAAGAACCCCAGCGACTGTTGCATCATCGCCATGGCACAAAACACACATATACATGCAGTGACAAATACATAAGGCACTTTCGAAGACGTTGTCTTTTGACCCGTTGACGACGATACGTTGGTCGGTTCCGGGGCCGGGGGGAGTACTGGCAGCTTAAAATAAACCAGTAGAAGTGCCAACAATGTTAGTAAAACAATACTATATAACGGTGCAAGTAAACCAAAGCCTACAAGTAAACCCGCGTAAGCAGGGCCTATGATCTGACCCACGTTGCTGGCCGATGTAACTTTACTAATTGCACTAACCCTACCTTGAACAGAACTTATCGCGACAGCGTAGCCCACCGCAGAGGGAGGTGTGGCAGACATAATGGTTGATTGCATACTACGGCTAATTAACAGGGCTAAAAACAAGTTGGTGCCGCTTATGAACCCCGAAAAACCCGCCATCCAGGCACTCGCAAAAGCAAACGTTCCTAAGCTATATCCGGTCAAACCAACCATTAATATTCGTTTAAAGCCAGCGCGTTTAGCGACCTTGCTCCATACATTAGTGCCAATGGCGAAGATAAATGCAGAACTCGACATAATAGTGGCAATATGAAATTCCGTCAGCTCAGCTTCTCTTCCCATAGATGGCAATGTCGTAAGCATGACGCTTTGGCCCACTGAGGTAGCAAGTAGCGCGCAGAAAAGGACTCTAAAGACAATAGGCGTTGATAACGGCGACACGAGAGTTTAGTCCTTGAACAGTAGACGAAGAGTACCCGACGGAGTGTATCATAAAGGAGGCAAAAAAATGCCCGCCGAAGCGGGCAACATCAGAGATGTGAAAGGCTGAGATGCGCCTTCGAGGGGAGAGGTTAGCCGCGTAGTTGCAGCTCGCTAATAACGCCAATGGCATTGTTAACGTCCTCAATTGGTTTCGCTGAATCAACACACAGAAACATCAACGACCCCAAATCTAAGCAATGCGTTTACTTACTCGCACAACAAACTCGCGCTGTGCAGTCTGTGATGTGTATTGCGTGATCTATGCCACATATTTTTACCCTTCATTTTTAAATTAAATTATTGTTTTTATTGACTTTTTATTTAAACGGATTCGCATGAAAAGAAATGGAGTGTGTAAGTTTTTCCTACTGTTCTTCCATGTTTTACAAATCTATTTTTACTCACTGAATAAAAAATAGTTTGAAAAGTTTTCATTTATATAAGATTATTTATATATAAGGTTATTTGAATGTTCGATAGTTGAATAATGGCTATGCATTTCGAATTCAAGCGGGTGAGTATCGGCATGATTGCGAAAAGCGATGTGGCCATATTGCTGCCCACATCGTCTGTTTCTTAAATGGAGTGCTTTAATGATTTCCCGTTCGAGTTTGTTCATTGACAAGTTGCTATATGTATCCACACAAAAGGGAAATTGGGTTTACGGTGTACTATGCGTAATCATGCTATTTTGTGCGTTTCAAATGCGCCTAATTGTTGTTGATACCGACCCCGAGAACATGCTTGAGCGTTCTCATCCTGCGCGTACCTTTCACAATGAGACAAAGCAAACCT
>CAYVST010000048.1:0-26889 GCA_964454185.1 uncultured Alteromonas sp. | reverse complement strand
ATGAAGTGGGTTGAATACCGCGTCCGTCCTTAACAAATAATTCGTCTTTCCATGCGGTACGCATGCGTGACAGGGCATTTGATACTGCCGGCTGTGTCATCGACAGCCTGTCTGCTGCACGGGTTATCGCACCCTCTGTCATAATGGCATCGAATATCATTAGTAAGTTTAAATCATGTGGACGCATAATCGTCTCCGGTCTTTAGACGCTTCTTGCGATAATCATATAGCCAAAAAGGAGGAAACGTTGCGTAAACTCGCCGTAAACCCATCCTTGGGGGCTCCGCTACCGCATCCCTACGGTAGAGGGTTTACTCCGCGCTTCCACCTCTTTGTCTCTCGACTATCGCAAAAAGCGTCAATTGCTTTTTATGTACCCAAAGGTACAAGTGAACTACTTCGCATTGACAACGTGTGTCATCTCGCTTTGTATCTACAGGCCTTGTTATTTCGCCTGAAGTAAGGTGAAGTTAATCCGCGCTTCCACCTCTTTGTCTCTCGACTATCGCAAAAAGCGTCAATTGCTTTTTATGTACCCAAAGGTACAAGTGAACTACTTCGCAAAAAATATCGATGTCATTGCAATGCCATAGTTTAGTTATAGGTTATAGCTAAACACATTTATTTTCCAAATGAATGCGACGAGTGACAGTGTTACACTGCACCGCTACATCCCTTTAAACTACTAAGTTGCGGCTTTATAAGTAGTTATTTCAACTCGCAAGCAAAAAAGACACACTATACCGTCTTATCTTCTCTGTTAGATTCTCAATATATAACACAATGTGATGTGTTGCATATAAAAAGATAATTATTTTTATTGTTTGGTGTGGTCCATAATGCATCACATCAAACTTTAGTTGAACTTAAGAGAGAATCTTGCAATGAAAACTTTTACCCGTTTATTGGCAATTGTTAGCCTAACTGCGCTAGTCGCTGCATGCGGTGGTGACCAGCAGGATCCTAGTCAATCTATGCAAGCTAATGCCGGTGTTCCGGTCGACGTAGCATCGGTTGTATCGCAGCGTCTTACCGAGTGGGACAATTTCACAGGCCGTTTAGAATCTCCTCAAATTGTGGAGCTTCGTCCACGTGTTTCTGGCTATATCGATTTTGTTGCCTTTAAAGAAGGTGAATATGTCGAACAGGGGCAAACACTGTTCCTAATTGATAACCGTACCTTTAAAGCAGAGGTTGCGCGCTTGACGGCGCAGCTAGAAGAATCAAAGAGTCGATTAGAGCTAGCAGAGCATAATTTTGAACGTGCTCAGAAACTTCGCAAAACTCAGGCGGTGTCTGAAGAAGTACTAGACGCACGTCTTGCCGAAAAGAATCAAGCATTGGCAAGTCTTAACCAAACGCAAGCGGCGCTTGAAGTGGCGCGTTTGAATCGTGGCTTTGCCCGTGTTGAAGCACCCATATCAGGTCGTATCTCTCGTGCAAACATTACAGAAGGTAACTTTGTAACAGCCGGTCAAACTACGTTAACACGCATTGTATCAACTGACCGTCTTTATGCTTATTTCGATATCGACGAACAGACTTACCTAAATTATGTTTCTAGCAACGATGTAACGTCGGTGAACGATAAGCCAGTGGCACTGCGCTTAGCCAATGAGTCTGACTATAATCATTGGGGACAAATCGATTTTATCGACAATCAAGTTAATGGAAACACGGGGACGTTGCGAGTTCGCGCGGTGTTCAATAATGAAGATAGCCGGTTGATTCCAGGTTTGTTTGCCCATCTTAAACTGGCAGGTAGCACCAACGAACAAGGCATTTTGATTAAAGAAAAAGCTATTGGTACAGACTTAAACAATAAGTATGTTCTAGTGGTTAATGACGAAAACAAAGTGGAATACCGTGCGGTTACATTGGGTGACAAAGTAGGCAGCATGCGCATCATTAAAAGTGGTCTGACGGCAAACGATACTATTGTGGTAGATGGCTTACAGCGCGTACGTCCAGGTGCTCCTGTTGCTGCCAATGAAGTGCCCATGGGTGACCAAGATGCATTAGCGAGTTTGCAGGACTGGCAATCTCAAGTGGACAACGTATCAGAAGTAACCAACATGGCGCATTATGAGGATGTACTGTCAGGTGGTTCAGTAGCAACTGGTTCTGTAACCGTAGGTCTTAAATAATGAATATTTCTCAATTCTTTATTAGCCGCCCCATTTTTGCGGGCGTGCTATCACTGCTTATATTCATTGGGGGTGCCATTGCGGTATGGCAGCTTCCAATCACAGAATACCCTGAAGTTGTGCCGCCCACTGTTGTTGTAACGGCAAATTATCCGGGCGCAAATCCAGAAGTCATAGCTGAAACAGTCGCAACGCCACTTGAGCAAGAAATCAATGGTGTTGAGAACATGTTGTATATGTCTTCACAAGCAACAAGCGATGGCCGCATGACGTTAACCATCACGTTTGCTATCGGTACAGATCCGGATGAGGCGACTACGCTGGTTCAAAACCGCGTTAACCGTGCTACTCCGCGTTTGCCACAAGAAGTGCAGCGCTTAGGTGTGGTTACTGAAAAGTCATCTCCTGACCTTACCATGGTGGTTCACTTAACATCGCCAGATAATCGTTATGACATGTTATATTTGTCTAACTACGCTGATCAATTTGTAAAAGATGAGCTAGCTCGCATTGACGGTGTGGGACAAGTGCGCCTGTTTGGTGCTGGTGAATTTAGCATGCGCGTTTGGCTTGATCCTAACAAGTTAGCTGCGTTACAGATGAACCCGGGTGATGTAGTAGCGGCAATTGCTGATCAGAATCAACAGGCGGCTGCGGGTAGCCTTGGCGCACAGCCCACTGGCACTAGCGAATTTCAATTATTGATAAATGTACGCGGTCGTTTAAAAGATGAATCTGAGTTTGAAAACATCATCGTTAAAACTGGCGACAATGGTGAGATTACTCGCCTTAAAGATGTCGCTCGCATTGAGTTGGGCTCGGAGTTCTACGCACTTCGTTCATTGATTAACAACAATCCTGCTGCCGCACTGCCTATCTTTCAGGCACCAGGCTCAAATGCTATTCAAATTTCAGATGATGTACGTGCACGTATGTCTGAATTGTCAGAGCTTTTTCCTGAAGGGCTGGAATACCAAATTGCCTACGACCCGACGGTGTTTGTGCGTGGTTCAATAGAGGCTGTTATTAGCACACTTTTAGAAGCCGTATTGCTGGTTGTGCTTGTTGTTGTATTGTTCTTACAAACATGGCGCGCGTCAATTATCCCACTAGTCGCGGTGCCAATTTCATTGGTAGGTACGTTTGCGTTCATGCAATTGATGGGTTTCTCATTAAACGCATTGTCATTATTTGGCTTAGTATTGGCTATCGGTATTGTGGTTGATGATGCCATTGTTGTTGTGGAGAACGTCGAGCGAAATATTTCTGAAGGTAAAACACCGTTCGATGCCACCGTGCAGGCCATGAAAGAAGTAACGGGCCCAATCATTGCCACAACGCTAGTGCTTGCAGCGGTATTCGTACCAACTGCATTTATGAGTGGCCTTACAGGTCAATTCTATAAACAGTTTGCGCTTACTATCACTATATCTACAGTTATCTCGGCAATTAACTCGTTAACACTTAGCCCTGCGTTGTCGGCCCTATTGCTTAAACCTCATGGCAAGGCAAACGATTGGCTAACCCGTTTAATGGATAAAGTGTTTGGGCGCTTTGTATTTGCCCCTTTCAATCGCTTTTTTGACCGAGGCTCTAAGAAATACACAGGTGCGGTAAGTGGTTTAATTCGCAAAAGCAGCATAATTATGGTGCTCTACGCGGGGTTGTTAGGGCTCACGTACTTCCAATTTGCGAACACGCCAACGGGTTATGTTCCGCCTCAAGATAAACAGTACTTGGTTGCTTTCGCACAGCTGCCTAATGCGGCCAGCTTAGACAGAACAGAAGAAGTTATTCGTGAGATGTCGCGTATTGCCATGGAGCACCCAGGTGTTGAAGATGCCATCGCATTTCCAGGGCTAAACATCAACGGCTTTACGAATAGTCCGAGTTCAGGCGTATTGTTTGCAACCTTAACTGACTTTGACAAACGCACTAGCCCTGAGCTTTCCGGTGGCGCTATTGCTGCTCAATTAAATCAAAACTTTGGCTCTATTAAAGGTGCGTTTGTGGCTATCTTCCCACCACCACCAGTAATGGGACTGGGGACAATAGGCGGTTTCCGCTTGCAGGTGGAAGACAGAGGCAATCTCGGATTTGAAGAGCTAGAGCGCGTCACACAAGAAGTGATAGGCAAGGCATGGGCACATCCTGCGCTTACCGACGCTTTCACCAGCTTTACGGTTGCTGTACCTCAGCTAGACGTTGATGTTGATCGCGAGAAAGCGGTGAGCCAAGGCGTTAACATTGATACGTTGTTTACCACGATGCAGGCATATTTAGGCTCATTGTATGTCAATGACTTCAATCTGTTTGGTCGTACCTATCAGGTGAATGTGCAAGCCGATGCGCAGTATCGTCAAGACATTGAAGATATTACCCAGTTTAAAATTCGAAATGCACAAGGTGAAATGATTCCCCTAGGTTCATTTTTGAATATCGAGCACAGCGCAGGTCCAGACCGTGTTATGCACTACAACGGCTATATAACGGCAGAAATTAACGGTGCGCCAGCACCGGGTTATTCATCGGACCAAGCGAAAGCCGCTATTGAAGAAATTTTGGCTGAAACACTACCGCTCGGTATGACCTACGAGTGGACTGAATTAACGTATCAGCAAATACTTGCTGGTAATGCTTCAGCCTTTGTTTTCCCGCTAGTTGTGTTGTTGGTTTTCCTTGTACTTGCAGCCCAATATGAAAGCTTGCGCTTGCCATTGGCCATTATTTTGATTGTACCAATGACAATGTTGAGTGCGCTTATTGGCGTGAAGATCTATGGCGGTGACAATAATATCTTCACGCAAATCGGATTGATTGTTTTAGTCGGCCTTGCCACCAAGAACGCCATTCTTATTGTCGAGTTTGCGAAAGAGCTGCAAGACAAGGGGATGGATGCATTATCTGCTATCAAAGAAGCGAGCCGTTTACGTCTTCGTCCAATTTTGATGACGTCAATTGCCTTTATTATGGGCGTGCTGCCAATGGTTATCTCAAGCGGTGCGGGTGCAGAAATGCGTCAGGCCATGGGTGTCGCAGTATTCTCAGGCATGATAGGCGTAACCTTCTTTGGTTTAATCTTAACTCCTGTCTTTTACTACTTGCTAAAGCGCAACGGTTAACTCTCCCGTCTACCCAAGCGTTGCCCTCTTAAGGGGCTTTTTAGGCCACTCATTTGAGTGGCCTTTTTTTGCCTCAATTTGCCTCAACTAGCCTTATTTGTGCAATAGAAATGGTGCTATTGTTTTATAAAGTGTAGGGAAAAGGTGAACACGCTTTTGTGTGTTTTGCATTGAATTTGTAAAGGAGTGAATCGTGAAAGTAGGTGCAGCAAGTATTATTGCAATAGGCATGATCGTTGCGTTAAGCGTGCTTGGTCTTCAGGTATCAGGTGCAATGAATGACATGCAAACCTGGGACAGGGTGGTGACGGTAAAAGGGTTATCAGAAAGAGAGTATATTGCTGATCAGGTTATTTGGCCTATTCAGTTTGTTGATGCGGGTAACGACTTACCCGCATTGTACGATCAAATAGAGAAAAACAGTGCCAAGGTATCTCAGTTTTTAGAAGGAAAGGGGATATCGAAGCCAAGCATTACAATTGGAAAGCCAGAGATTACTGACAAACTTGCACAGCAATATGGCAGTTCTGATCGCGCACCATTTCGCTATAGCGCTATTCAAACGGTAACGGTGTTTTCGGAAGATGTAGAGAAGGTGAGGTTGCTGATGCAACAAATTGGAGAACTGATAAAAACGGGGATCGTATTATCTGACCAAAGTTATCGCGCCCAGCCAGACTATGTATTTACGCGTCTAAATGAAGTAAAACCTGAAATGATTGAAGAAGCTACACTGAATGCGCGCGAAGTAGCCGAGAAATTTGCGACAGACTCGCAAAGTACGTTGGGTAAAATTAAGCGCGCAAATCAAGGCCGTTTCACTATAGAAAGCCGCGATAGTCATCACCCACATATTAAAAAAGTCAGAGTCGTCTCGACAATCGACTATATGCTCATCGATTAACGTTAAGCATGCTATGCTAGAAAACATATAAAGCGGCGACCTCAATAGAGGCGCTGCTTGATTGTTATTCAATTAGATGCGCGAATACGTTTTTTTAGGCAATTGGCTCTATTCTTCGCTGCCAATCTGGCTGCGTGTGGGTATAATTTAGCGTAGAGTCTATCGAATGCTTACGCATTTATTGAACCTTGAGAATGTAGGTTAACTGTTTAGCTAAAGTCGAGACACTTGCATGGCAGAGCAATCACCACAGTCACAGCAGCTGGAGTTCTTTGAAATTCCTAGCCCGTGTATTGGTGTTTGTGAATCTGGACCAAGAGGGTTTTGCAAGGGCTGTTTTAGAAGCCGAGACGAGCGATTGTATTGGCTTAAAGTTGACGATGCAGCCAAACGTCAAATAATCAGCGCTTGCGTGCGACGAAAACGAGCTGTATTGGCACGAGAAAGAAAGCAAAGTGAAACCAACAACCAAGATGAAAATGAACAATACAACTTGTTTAACAACCTTTGAATGAAAGTTGTTGAAGGTATAAACAGTAATTTGATAGACAACAAAAAACAGTTGGTGAGAGTAATTTAGTGAGTGTGATTAGATGTCGATAGAAAAGTACGTTGCGTTTGCTGCGAAGTCCTTTGCGTTACCTGATGTATGTGTGCGTTTGCGCGCCGTTCTAGATGACCCTCGCTCCAGTGCCGATGACATGGGTAACTTAATCAGCGTAGATCCGTCTCTGACTGCCAAAGTGTTGCGACTTGCCAACAGCTCTCTTTTCCGGTTTCCTTCTCAGATAGAATCTGTCTCAAAAGCCATTAATGTGATTGGTGGTGAAGCGCTTTACAACATTGTTGTTGCTGAGACAGCGGGGAGCGCATTTAAGTGTTTTGAAACTAAGTACGTTAATCTTGATAAGCATTGGTACGCGTCTGTTTATTGCGGCATGGTTGCAAAGAGCCTGGCAATGCGCCTGAACATCAGAGGTGCTGACCGTTTTTTCGTTATGGGCATGCTTCAAAACCTAAGTGAGCTCGTCGTTGCCAAGCGAGCACCTAAACGCTATGTAGCATACCTGAATACGAAAGAGGGGACTTTGCCCGATGATAATCAGGTTGCTCATTTCGGTTTTACGTTTGCCCAATGCAGCGGTATCATAATGGAGAACTGGAATTTACCCGCTGCACTTGCAGCACCGGTTCTTCACATGAACAATAAAGAAAAGCAAAATAGCGACATTGATGTAAGCATTCTAGCACTTGCAAACAATGTCACTGTTAGTCATCTTGAGGCTGATTTTTATCGCGACATTACGCTTTTTACAAAAGAAATTGCTAATGTGATAGCACCTGACAAGGAATTGGTTCGAATTTCTGCTGAGTATGCGGAAATAGAGACATCCAAAGTTGTTTCACTAATTCAGTGAGCCAAAAAAAGAATTAAGCTGTAACGGCGCTCCCATTTGGAGAAGCGCGTTACGCGTTCAGTAATTCGCTTAATAAATTAATTGATAAGAAAGTGCTGTAGTAAAGCACCCACAAAACTATAAAGCTCGACGTGTATTTTAATATGTTCACTACAAAGTATTTATCGCGCCTTGTAGCGTGCTTTCTTTTTGGCATTCTTTGTGCGCCTTTACATGCAAAAGATCTTATTCGTACGTTGTATCACGCAGACTTTACGCCTGATACGGATGACGAAATACCGCGCTTTACCCTAGACGGCGAGCTTGGCGTTTTGCTTAATTCAGGCAATACCTCTGCGGCAAGCATCAAAGCTGCCTTAAATGCTGATCATGAAACCCAGCATTGGAGTAATGTTTATTTCGCTGAACTGCTTTACAAAGAAAGTGGCACCGCGACGGCTGACCGAGAAGTTAGCGCACAACGTTTTTACGCCACTGCCCAATTTGATTACAAGCTTGTTGAAAAAGGTCGTCGCCTGTTTGTGTATGGTGACTATGAAGATAATCGCTTTTCTGGCTACGAGCACCGTGCATCGTTGGCGGCAGGCTGGTCTCAACGTCTATGGCGAGATGAAGACAGTGAGTTTCGTTATAGTATTGGACCCGGCTATACATTCTTAGAGGCTGAGGATGGCAACGATAATTTGGTCAATGACGGTGTAATTGTGCGTGCTTCTGCAGAGTATCGCTACAAGTGGACCAGTGGTGCCAGACTCCGACAGTTTATAAGTACGGAGGCTGGAGAAGACAATACAAAGTCTCGTTCAGAAACCTCTCTATCTGCAAATGTTTTCGGTTCTCTAGCGATGAAGCTCTCGTTTATATTGAACCACGAAACAGATACCGCGGATGATGTTGAACCACTCAGTACAGAAACGTCGGTGGCATTGGTTTATCAATTTTTTTAGTCAATTAGTTTAAAATTGCGCCTTAATTGCCAGTTTTCTTGGTAGTGTCATTGACGATAAGAATAAGAAATGTACACTGCGCAGCATTGTTTTTTGAGGCGCATAAACTGTGCGACCTCTGTCATTTTTCAAACAACTCGCGTTGCACCGCCTTGCAGTTCTTAAGGTCTCGAGTGTAACAAATGGAACGATAATCAATAGGATTGTTCAATGAATAAGCAGGCGCTTGCATCTATCATCGCACTCACTCTTTCTACAACTGCTTTGGCACAAGACAAAGCGAAGCCTTTTACTATGGAAGGTGAGTTGGGTTTTATCTCAACGACAGGTAATACTGATACTACTTCAATCAATGCGGGTATTACTGCAAGTCAAGAATTTGAAAACTGGACCAATAATTACATTGTTGAAGGTTTATACAGACAAGAAACTGTAGAAGGTGATGACGGTGAAGATGTTGATGTAACATCAGCGCAGAAGTTCTTTGCATCGGCACAGGCTAACTACAAGCTTGATAACCCCAACAACCGACTGTTTCTCTTCACATCTTATGAAGATGACCGTTTTAGTAACTTTAACTATCAAGGTACAGTTGCTGCGGGTTGGAACCAAACGCTTATCGAAAATAACACCCATACACTAGAATACTCAATTGGTCCGGGTTACACGTTCGTTGAAACTCAAGAAGATGTAAGTCAAAACAGTGCGATTGTTCGTGCTTCGACAATCTATTCATGGAAAATTTCGGATACGGCGAAGTTTACGCAAACAGCAAGTACCGAAGTAGGTAATGAAAACACTAAGTCACGTGCTGAATCGGCGCTTACTGCGACAATTAGCGGTAACCTTTCTATGCGTTTGTCGTTCAAGCTAGATCACAACTCGCAAGTCGCTGAGGGTGTAGAAAAGCTAGACACAGAAACCGCGGTTAGCTTGGTTTATAACTTTTTCTAAACAGATGAAGTGCAGAACCTGCGCTATTTGACGTTTATCAGATACAAAAAACGCTGCATCAATTGCAGCGTTTTTTTATGTCATTTGGCCTGCTTGCCTAGTGAAGAATACGGGTTTTTATTGTACCTTCGATTTGCTGCAATTCAGCGAGCGCTTCGTAGCCTCTGTCTTCTTTTACATCAACAACCACATAACCAATTTCTGCGTTAGTTTGCAGATATTGCGCTTCAATGTTGATGCCTTTCTCTGCGAAAGCTTGGTTTATTTGAGTAAGGATACCAGGCTTATTTTTATGGATATGAAGTAGACGTGAACGGCCCGTGTGTTCTGGTAGTGATACTTCCGGGAAGTTGACTGCAGAAAGTGTTGACCCATTGTCACTGTATTTTGCAAGTTTACCGGCAACCTCAATTCCAATGTTTTCTTGTGCTTCTTGCGTGCTGCCGCCAACGTGAGGCGTCAATATGACGTTGTCGAACTTACGTAACGGTGATTGGAACTCTTCTGTGTTTGATTTTGGCTCAACAGGGAACACATCAATAGCCGCCCCATTTAAGTGACCGCTTTCAAGTGCGCCTGCTAGGGCATCAATATCAACTACCGTCCCTCGAGAAGCATTTATAAGAATACTACCCGGTTTCATTTGAGCGAGTTGTGCTTCACCAATCATGTTCTGTGTTTGTGGTGTTTCTGGTACATGCAAAGAGACAACATCAGAGGTATTAAGCAGTTTTTCAAGCGACTTAATTTGTGCGGAGTTACCTAATACTAATTTGTCTTCAATATCGAAAAACTGCACTCGCATACCAAGGTGTTCAGCAAGAATGCTAAGCTGTGTACCGATATGACCGTAACCAATAATGCCCAGTGTCTTACCGCGTGCTTCGTAGGAACCCACCGCAGTTTTTTCCCATTCGCCGCGATGGGCTTTGGCATTCTTGCTAGGCACTTGGCGTAGTAACAGAATAATTTGGCCAAGTACTAATTCGGCAACAGAGCGGGTGTTAGAAAAAGGCGCATTGAAAACAGGAATACCACGACGTTGTGTGGCTTCAAGATCAACTTGATTCGTACCAATACAGAAGCAGCCAATCGCAACCAGCTTTTGTGCTGCATTGACGACATTTTCGGTTATTTGAGTACGAGAGCGAATACCAATAAAGTGGGCGTCTTTTACTTTCTCAATTAGCTCATCTTCAGGAAGCGAGGTTTTGAGAAACTCAATGTTGCTGTAACCGTTGCTTTTAAGGGTTTCCAAAGCACTTTGGTGCACACCTTCTAACAACAAAATTCGGATTTTATCCTTCTCTAATGAAACTTTGCTCATGAACTCGCTATCTCTCACTGATGTAATGTGGGTGGTAGGTGCATAGTAGGGGCCATATTACGCTGCTTGCCTCTACCACCAATATGTAATCACCACTAAAGGTGTGTTACACGATGAGTGTTTTCACTCAGTTCGTTTTTATGTCCGTCTTGTCGCTTTTTTAAAAGCCATCTAGACGTCTAAACGAAAGCTAACAGAAAAAACCCGAAGATAAAAGTAGTAATTATGCTAATACTGCACACGTTTGTGTGCAGTATTGCCGATATCGTTACTTAAATGTGTCTACGCCGTTATCGGTTGCTGATAACACAATGTCGGCTCCACGAAGAGCGAAAATACCGTTTGTGACTACGCCGGGTATATTATTAATTGTTTGTTCAAGCTCTCTCGGGTTTATTATTTCAAGGTTATGTACATCGATAATCACATTGCCGTTGTCGGTAACGACACCCTGTCGATATTCAGGATCGCCGCCTAGCTTGACCAGTTCACGTGCGACAAATGAACGAGCCATAGGAATAACCTCTACTGGCAAAGGAAACTTACCGAGCACTGGAACACGCTTACTCTCATCAACAATGCACACAAATGTTTTTGCGGCACCCGCGACAATTTTCTCACGGGTTAGGGCTGCGCCACCGCCTTTAATCATATGTTTGTGCTCTGTCACTTCATCAGCACCGTCTATGTAAACCGAAAGATCACTAACGTCATTAAGTTCAAATACCTCGATGCCCAAGGCCTTCAAACGCTCTGTAGATGCTTCTGAACTCGACACCGCACCTTCAATTTTATGCTTAATCTTCCCTAATTCTTCAATGAAAAAATTAACGGTTGAGCCGGTTCCAACACCAACAATACTGTCTTGTTCAACGTAGGTAATCGCTGCTTTTGCTACAGCGTGTTTCTTAGCATTCTGATCCATGGGGTTACTCTCTGGCTATTTTTGGATGCAGTGTAACTGATAAAAACCAGCCATAGTAGAAACAATTCTTTATAGGTCGTTGCTTCTTACAAAAAACAAAGAACACAGATGTACGCGTTACCAATCAAATGCAACAAAAAACGCAGCAAACAAAGTGTTGCTGCGTTTTCTTGATAGGAACTTAAGGCCCGCTTACGCTTTTGCTTCAGGTAACCTTAACTGCACATTTTGAGGGACAAGCTTTAACACCCAACGTCTACAGCTATGCCAGTAAGCTGAAAGTAGCAATAGCGAAGAACCAATGCACAGACCTGTTATGGCAAAACTCGACGATACCATGCCAAAATCTTCCATAAGCGCTGAGAACGTATATACCACATAGATCAGCGCTGACACCATGATGGCTCTTCGGTCAACGGCGATAGAGATAATCGCAAGAAGAATATACAGAGCAAGTACAATCAGCGAGATAAACATATCGCCGCTGCCCTCTAGTACGCCTAGGCTGTGGAAGATTGGGTGAACAATCATAGGCGCAGAGATCAGGTGCAACCAAAACGCGACATCAGAAGCACGCGTTTGTCTTAGCGTGTCCTTACTATCCCAATACATGGCAAGACCAAATATAGCCAACCCAAACACCAAAATGAAATGGTTAACATACAGCACAGTTGCTGGAAGCATATAAACAACGGTTGCTACAATACCAGCGGTAAGCGTTGCTGCTCCGGCGGCGACCGTGATAGGGACACGAAATCTTAACCAATGCGCAATGGCACCAAAAGTAGTAAGTAAACCAGAAGCAATAAAGGCAAACTCTTTTACCTCTGGACGAAAGAGAATAGGCGTTGCAAACAATCCGAGTAGAAATGACAACAGTAAGGCAATAGCCGGCAACGCCATACGGCGTTTGTTAACAAAATATTCGGCTAAAACCCATGAGCCAGCGGCTAGCGCTATACCGCCAAGTGGTGGCGTAACGGAAAAACCAAGCCATGCCAACGACGCCAACAAAAGTGCACTGGCAATGACGACAAAGATGTCGTTAAAGCCGTTGATTAACCGAAAATTTTCCTCATCAACTGCGTGAGTATTTCGCGTTTCATTAATGAGTTCTCGAAATTGTGTGACATCAGATTGACTAAATATGTTTTGCTTAACTGCTAGTGTAAGGTCTTCATCTGTATACATATGCTGTTCCTTATTCTTCTATGCGTACTGGTATTGGTGTTATGTAGCGAGATCAGTTGTACGTAGCAATATAAGCGCCATAATAAAAATATTAATTAAATCAGTATTTTATGATTTTTCTTGGCGTGTTAATCAAAAAGAATGGTAGCTTTTTAACATAAATGACCAAATGTTAGTCAACCTTGCTATCTGACAACAAACACACGCGCTAACTCGCACACAGGTAAAAACGTGTCAAAAATATGCAGGTTATCAACTAGAAGTGCAGCATCCGTGTGGGCGTGACAATACCATTGAGGGGAATATCCCATGGTGCTATTGGCAATGTGTCCACTTGCTGAATGTCGTGAGCAATACCAACAAGTTTGGGCTTTTGGGTGGTGTGTTGTGTAAACGCGAGCGTTCGGTCGTAGTAGCCACCGCCCATACCCAACCTATTGCCCGAAATGTCAAAACCAACCAAGGGCATAAGTATTAAATCAATGTCGCTGGTAGGAATAACGTCGCTACAAGCAAGCGCGGGTTCACTGATATTGTATTTGTTTTGAACCATTGTTGTATTTTGTGCATAGCGTAAAAACAGCAAATGACCTTTGCACACAGGGTGAAGTACAGGAAGCGAAAAGGTGACGTTGGCACAGTGTTGCCAGCAAAACTCAATGAAGGGGTGTAAATCAATTTCACCGTCATTTTGCAGGTATACCGCTACACGGTACTGATCATGCTCTGGTATTAGCGCTCGCAAGTTATCAACAATGGTAAAGCTTGCATCTTGTTGTTGATTGTTGGGCAGAGCTCTGCGAGCACGTCTTAAATGCTTACGTAATGAAGAACGTTCAGTTAGGTCGACTTGTTGGGGAAGTTCAGGCTGCGATAGTTTATATTGCATGTGTAAAACACTATTTGTGACCTAAAAAGGTATTGAGCATGCTGACCAATTCCTTACTGTCAATCGGTTTGGTCAGTACGGCGTCCAGCCCCTTTTTATGGAGCGCTTCGGCTTCAGTAATTACATCCGCAGTCAGTGCTACAACTGGCAGTGCTGGTTGAAGAACCTTTATTTGTGCAGTGGCCTCGTCGCCTTGAATTCCTGGTAAATTCAAGTCCATTAAAACCAAATCTACAGGGTTTGATTTAACGTATTCAACACCTTCTTCACCGGTGCTAACTAGGGCCACCGGTGTTCCTAGTTTTTCAAAAAGCGTTTCAATAACAATTTGATTTATCTCGTGGTCTTCAACCACCAGTACATTAACACTTTTGTCAAAGGTTGCTTGTGCAACAAAGCTCTGAGGTTGCTCTTCAACAAATTGGTTTGCACTTATTTCATCGGCAGGCAAAGTAATGCTAACTCGTGTACCTTCATTGAGTTTGCTACTTACTTTTATATTGCCGTCCATGAGCTCAATCAGGCGTTTGGATATATTAAGGCCAAGGCCCGTACCTTTAATTTGTTGCGCGTTATCCATGCGCTCAAATGCGGTAAAGAGTCGTTTTTGATCTTCCTCACTCATGCCAATGCCTTCATCAATGACATTGAAGATAATTTTATTGTTTTTGTATTTTACCTGGGCTTTTACAGCTTTGCCTTTCGGCGTGAACTTAATCGCATTCGACAGTATGTTAAGTGCTACTTGCCCGAGTTTAGTATCATCGAAAAAAAGGGAGTCAGGCACCACTTCATCAATGACTGTAGAAAAAGTGATGTTACTGTCTTGGGCACGTATTTTGGTCAAAGAGAACAAATGCGTAAAGAAGTCTTGCGTGTTTACTGCTCTTGGCATCACGCGCATCTTGCCCGCTTCAATTTGTTTAATGTCTAACACCGAATTGACTATTTCGAGTAAACGCTCACCGCTTTTGGTGACATGAGAAAGTGGTGTAGTGAAGTTTTGCGGTAGTGCAAGCTTTTGGGCTTCGGCTTCCAATAAATGGCTGAATGTATTAATTGCATTTAATGGCGTACGTATTTCATGACTCACGTAAGATAAAAAGTCTGACTTAAACTGACTTGTGCGTTCAAGTTCTCTATTCTTACGCTTCAATTCTAGATGGGCAACCACTGATTTACTCAAGGTTTGCAACGATGTACGCTGCTCCTCGGTCAATTTACGAGGCTTTTGATCGATGGCGCACAGCGTACCAATTGCATGACCAGAGGGGGTTATTAAGGGAGCGCCAGCATAAAACCGAATGTCCGGATCGCCAGTTACCAAGGGATTGTCATGAAAACGTGGATCTTCCTGTGCATTGGGAACTTCGAATATTTCCTTTTGCAAGATAGCGTGTGAACAAAAGGCTATTTCACGAGAGGTTTCTTGAGCGCCCAGACCTACTCTAGACTTGAACCACTGTCTGTTTGGGTCAACAAGACTAATAAGTGCTATTGGGGTTTCACATATCTGCGATGCTAATGCGGTGAGATCGTCAAATAGCTGCTCAGCTTCGGTATCAAGTACATCGTAACTGAGTAGTTCAGCTAATCGCTCGTTTTCATTTTCCGGAATAGGCGCAGATATCATGACGTCGTTTTTCTACCTTGAAGACAATAAAAAAGGGGGCTGTTCCCACAACCCCCTTTAACATTAACACACTGAGTTTAAAGTGCGTAAGTATCTATGAATAATTGTTCAAGTTTTGCATGGTCGACTTTTGTCGCCACTTTGATGGTATTGGCTTCATTCCATAGTGGGCTTGGCGTAGTGCCTTTGGGCGCTACCACTGTTTGACCTCTATCAAGGGTACCCGTGCCAACGCGAGCGTGACCTTCGGTCAGTTCAAATAGCTCTGGGTGACGCAAGTGTGCGATTGGAAATGCATCGTGGAAGAAGCATACACGGTCTTCACGGTTTTGTGAGTAAAAGTCCATGTAGAACTGCGCGCTTTCTTGAACAAAGCTACCCAACGTTGGGTTTTTCTCTGCCAGTACATCAACAAATGTTGGTGCGAAAGGGACGTCGTTCGTTACATCAAGGCCAAACATGGTCAAATCCCAGTCTGCAGCAAATACAATTTCAGCTGCGTTAGCATCATTCCAGATATTGGCTTCTGCAACTGGCGTTACATTACCGCGAACAAACGCAGCGCCGCCCATGATACTTACCCCTTTTACCAGCTTTGGAAGTTCTGGTTCTAGGCGAAGCGCTAATGCCAAATTACCTAGTGGGCCAATAGCCACGATAGTAATTTCACCGGGGTACTTACGTGCCATATCTACGATGAACTGTGCAGAGCTGCGCGGATCTAGCTCAGTTTTTGGTGCTTCAGGTTTAATGTGACCAAAACCATAGTCGCCATGCACAAAGTGCGCGTAAGTCGACTCTGGTCCAACCCAAGGCATACCCACGCCTTTGGTCACAGGAATATCTTTACCTGCAAGTTCACACAGAGTTAAGGCGTTTTGTGCTGCCATATCAACGGGAACATTACCAAACACGGTAGTAAGGCCAAGAACTTCGATATCAGGAGATTGAAAAGCGAAGAAAATCGCCATTGCATCATCAATACCCGGATCTGTATCTAAAATGATTTTATGTGCCATCAATTTTTTCTCAAATGCGTTTTGCTAGTTGGTGTGTTTCGCCAAGAAACGATCCACTTCTTTTTGCGATGGAATACTTTGCGCAGCACCTTCGCGAGTAACCGCGATAGCAGAAGCTGCACAGCCACGTCGCAGTGCTTTTTTGGCGTCGGCGTGATTGCTGTATTCAGACAGGAAATAGCCTATGAACGTATCACCTGCCGCAGTGGTATCTACAGCGTCGACAGAAAATGCTTTTACTTCAACATCTTCGTTCTCGCGCAACATCATTACGCCGGCTTTACCCAGCGTTATAATGACTTCGCAGTGTGACCATTGTGACTTAAACACGGCCACGATATCTTCAAGAGATTCTTTATCAGTAATTGCTGCAGCTTCTGTTTCGTTTACGATAAGCAAATCAACGCATTCAAGCGGAAGTTGTTTTACTGACTCACTCATAGGCGCAGGGTTAAACGCCACTTTCAGCTGTTTGTCTTTTGCCTGACGAAGCACGTCTTCAATACTGCTGGTTTCGTTTTGCGTTAGCACCCAGTCCGAAGGCTTTGCATCGTCCAGTGCCTGCATCACTGTTTTGTCAGTAATGGTTTGATTCGCACCGCCAAACAGAACAATTGCATTTTCACCGCTTGGTGTAACTTGGATAATGGCATGTCCAGAAGGCGTTTCTGAACATTTAACACCACGGCAATCAACCCCTTTTTTAATAAGGGCTTGTTTGAATGCTGAATCGTTTTCGTGAATGCTACCCACATGACGCACATCAGCACCAGCTTGCGCTAGCGCGATAGATTGGTTTGCGCCCTTACCGCCCAATAAGGTTTGGTAATGGGTCGAGGCCAGCGTTTCACCAGGTTGTACAAAATGTTCCACCTGATAAACGTGATCGATATTTATAGAGCCAAAATTAATTATTGCCATTTCTTCTTCCGTCGAAAGAGGGCGCTTCCCAGAATGCCGCTGTCCATGTTTCGCCCGTGAACCGAAAAGTTCAGGGCGGAAGCATCACAACTACCGTAGGCTTCTCGATACGCGTCGAGCTTGCACAATAGCGGTCGTTTCAACTTCCTAGGTTTAAAGCATCGGCCAGGGACATGAATGAACTAGCAAACATCCCAGGAAACATTGTTGTTGTATTAAACGCAACAGGGTATATCAAACGGGCAGTTCAGTGAAGCGGATCACTTAGCGCGCCTACTACTTATTTTTTGCGTTGTTGATTATTACTGCTTTAAAGAAATATACATTTTCTTGACCAGTTGGTCAGCAATTATACACGCATATTCAATAAGCTCAATATTTGCACCTGTGTGCCTACAATTGAGCGCGCCTGTTGCGAGTGGAAGTCCTTATCCGGTAGGAGTTTCAGACGACGTTGTAGCGTTAAAATAAACTGCAGCCACCCAAAAACTCGTATGAGATCTTAGATGAATTAGTGGTATGTTGCCAGTGAAGTTGTGTGGAATTTGAAAAATGTCTATTCGTTTGCGCAGCGAATAACCAAAGTGCCGCCGTACGCGTGATACTCTGGTTATTCTGTGCTCACTGATGTTGTCTCATCGCCTGCGCGTTATGCAAAAGTAGGTTTTGTATATTGAATTTTGCTACTATTACTACCACAAACAGAAGATGAGCAAATTGCATAAGCCAATCGTTAACGGCATATAGTGCGACGTCTCCTCGGTATCGATTTTAAAAAGAGAATTCTTTGTGGAAAAACAGCTCGATTACGACAGTGTAAGTAACAAACTTACTCAGCATGGCATCATTGTAGATGGTGCTGAAGTTCACGGTATGCTGTGTGGCATGTTGTGCGGTGGTATGTCATTGACCGATCAAAAATGGCTCGAAGCATTGAGCGAGACCATTAATCAAGGCGATGGTTTCTCCGACCAAACCTCATACTTACTGACATCATTGTTCAACCAAATATGCCAACAATTATTAGAGCCTGAATTCGCACTCAACCTATTACTGCCTGATGATCAAGCGCCTATCAACGATAGAGGAACTGCATTAATCAATTGGGTTCAAGGGTTTATGCTTGGTTTCGGTCTGCATCAACAAGACCTCACTAAATGCTCAGATGACGTAAAGGAGGCGTTGGAAGATTTCGCTGACATCTCACGCATGGAAGAGCCCATGGATGCCGACGAAGAGTCGGAAAAAGCGCTATTTGAAGTGATGGAATACGTGAAAATTTCAGCTATCTTATGTTTTAGTGAGCTTGGTCAATCTTTACTGGACGACCAACAAGATACGCCGTCTGTGCATTAATAAGCACGTAATTTCACCGACTTCTGACCACTATTCTCGGGATTAGGTTTATGATCAGTGCGCAAGAATTTATTGCACGTCAAGACAGGTTACTCGCCCAGTGCCAACCAAACAGTGTGTGTATTATACCTGCTGCCACTATGGTCACGCGAAGCCGTGACACAGAATATCTTTTCAGACAAGACAGCGACTTTTGGTATCTCACGGGTTTTGAAGAGCCTAATGCGTGGCTCATTTTGTCAAACCATCCGCGATACGGCGAGAGCTATCGCGCAATGGTGGTGCAGGCAAAAGATAAACAAGCGGAAGTTTGGCATGGTAAACGCTTAGGGGCCGAAGCAGCATTGTCACGTTTCAGTTTAGATGAAGCGTTTGAACTTCAAGAGCTCGAAGAAGCGCTGTTAGAAGCTATGCAAGGTCAGCAACATGTTTACTTTGCCATGGGCCACAATGCTAACTTCGATAAGTTGTTTAGCAATGCATTTAATACCCTATTAGAAGCTCCCAAAGAGTCATTAGCGCCGACGGCGGTGTGCGACCCTCGCCCTATTTTGCACGAAATGCGATTGTTCAAATCTGCGTGTGAGGTTGCCATGATGAAAGCGGCAGGTGAAATCACTGGGCGAGCCCACAAACGGGCTATGCAATTCGCTGCTCCTGGATGCTTTGAATATCAGCTTGAAGCCGAAATTCACCATGAATTTGCGATGGCTGGTGCGCGTGCACCTGCTTATAGCACGATTGTTGGTAGTGGAAACAATGCCTGTATTCTTCATTACACACAAAACAACGCGCAAATAAACGATGGTGATTTGATCTTGATCGATGCAGGCGCAGAATATCAAGGATATGCTTCTGACATCACAAGGACATTTCCGGCAAATGGTGTATTCACCGCAAGTCAAAGAGAAGTCTACAACGTGGTCTTAAAGGCACAAAAAAGTGTATTAGATAAGCTTGTCCCTGGAATGACATTAACTGAGGCTATGCAACACAGCGCAGAGGTCATTACAGAAGGATTAGTATCGTTAGGAATATTGAAAGGCAGCGTGGCACAAAACCTTGAACAAGAAGCCTGGCGAGAGTACTACATGCATGGCTTAAGCCATTTTATTGGCTTAGATGTTCACGACGTAGGTAACTATAAAGCAGAGGGTGAAGATAGACCGCTCAAACCGGGTATGGTTATTACTGTAGAGCCAGGTGTTTATATTAGCGAAGACAGCGGTGCACCGGATAAATATAAAGGTATTGGTATTCGCATTGAAGACGATGTAGTGATAACCGCGACTGGCGTTGACATTTTAACTGCAGACGTACCTAAAGAAATCAATGAAATAGAAGCACTGATGCGGCGCTGAAAACGCGTACTTAACACAGGCAGTGCAGCGAAGCGTTAAGCGCGTTGAACACAGGTAAAATGAGTATTAATAAGTGAAATCGGTTGATGTGGTAATTGTTGGAGGCGGTATTGTAGGTACCGTATTGGCAAAAGGGTTATCGGAGCAAGTCGGTTTGCAAGTGACACTTATTGATGCGGCTGACCCCAGCATCACTGCGCCTCAACAACATAGCTTTAACCCTTTTACCGACACTCGCGTTATTGCACTTGCAAGGCGAACGATTAACGAACTTGCGCAGCTCGGGATAGACGTAAACAATTTGTCTAAGCAGCTTCACGGCGAGCCCCCGCCTGACATAAAGCACATTGAGGTAAGTGATAAAGGGCATATAGGTCTCGTTGACCTCTATTGTGACGATTACTGTATTGACGCTTTTGGACAGGTGGTTTCATTGAGCGCACTCACGCATTTAGCTGCCAGTATTGGAAAAGGCTATGACACTATTGCACCTGCATCAGTGCTCAATGTCTTACAGTGTAAAGAGCATACCCAGGTTAAGCTGAATAACGATGAGGTCATTCAAACTAAGCTGTTGATACTGGCGGACGGAGGGCGTTCACCGTTAGCATCGCAGGTAGGTATAACTAAAACGACCTCACCCTATGCGCAAACGGCCATCGTGTTTAATGTGCATACACAGCAACCTCACGGTAATAATGCGTACGAACGCTTTACCGAGTCTGGCCCACTAGCGTTCTTGCCTTTCGATAGCGAAATAGACGGTATAAAAGCAACGGCAAATGGCTTTTCTGTTGTGTGGACTGTTAATACCGATGATGCGACGCATTTGTTGGCACTCGATGACGCGGCGTTTATCGACGCGCTTCAATCTGTGTTTGGGTACAGACAAGGAAAAGTGCTGCGTGTTAGCGAACGGGCAAGTTATCCTCTTGTACTAACCTGTGCCAATGAGGTGGCTGTGCACCGCAGTGTTGTCGTCGGCAATGCTGCACAAGCGCTGCATCCAATTGCAGGCCAAGGGTTTAATTTGGGGCTTCGCGATATCATCACCTTAATTAATGTTTTAAAAAACGAGAAAGCCTCAGCTAACGATAATCAATTTGATGCAGGCGCGTTTAGCGTAACTCATCGTTATGCGAAACAGCGAAAACTGGACCGAGACAAGACCATTCGGTTAACCGATACGTTGGTTCGTACGTTTTCAAACGGTTACTTACCTATGGTGATTGGCCGGAATATGGCACTGTTAACGTTAGGTATGCTACCCAATGCTCAACGTGCCTTTGTAAAACAAACAACGGGTTACGGTGATTACCCAGAAAATAGATACTTACACAGTGAAACCATAGAGTTTGATGAAGAGTAGATTAAATTATGCAGCATGTTGATATCGCCATTGTAGGCGGCGGCATTGTAGGACTTACATTGGCTTGCGCGCTAAAAAATAGTGAATTGCAGGTGGCCATTATTGACAAGGCTGATTGCATTCAAGCATTAGGTGAGAAACCGAGTGCACGCGTAAGCGCAATCAACCAGGCCAACATATCAGCGCTACAAGCACTCAATGTGTGGTCGCATCTTCAGCAAGATAGAGCCTGTGCTTATACTGAAATGCACGTTTGGGACAAAGACAGTTTTGGTGATATTCACTTCTCTTGTGATGAAATGGGCAGTGATGCGCTAGGCGTAATAGTAGAGAATCAGGCATTGGTTAATGCACTCGCTACTGCGGTGTCGAAGCAAGACAACGTAAGTATGCTAACCGCAGGCATTGAGCGAGTGTTAGCGGGTCCAAACCAAACCATGTTGATGCTTGATAACAACGACGCGTTAAGCTGTCGTTTGTTAGTTGGCGCCGATGGTGCTAACTCTTATGTGCGCAAGCAAGCTGGCTTTCCAATTACGTTTAAAGACTACGAGCATACCGCTATCGTCGCCAACATTAGAACGGAACAACCTCACAATAATGTTGCTCGACAGGCATTTACGCCCACGGGGCCGCTGGCTTTATTGCCTATGGCAGACCCTCACGTATGTTCTATTGTTTGGTCTCAACAGCCAGAGGCAGCTGCCAGTTTATCTTCTTTGGATGATAGTGCTTTTTGCAACGCGCTGAGCGCCGCGAGCAACTGTGTACTTGGTACATTTACGCTTGAAACGCAGCGAACGTCATTTCCTTTAACGATGCGTTATGCTCGTGAATGGGCTAAAGACGGTGTTGTGCTGGTGGGAGACGCGGCGCATACCATTCATCCTCTAGCAGGGCAGGGGGCAAATTTAGGCATGCAAGATGCGCTTGTTTTAGCGACATCATTAGCCGATTTAGCATCGGATGGCAAAGACATTGGTTTACATAAACACCTTCGTGCCTACGAACGGGCTCGTAAAACCCAAGCAATGAAAATGATTGCCGCGATGGATGGTTTTAAGTTTTTGTTTGATGGCGATGACCCGCTTAAAAAGCTCATACGTGGGGTAGGGTTAAGCGCAACCAATAAACTGGACGCAGTGAAAAACGCCTTTGTGAGTCACGCAATGGGTATGTAGCGTAGATTCTTTTGGTTTCGCATTGAGATAGCAATAGGTAAAGGATACTCTTGGGTATCCTTTTCTTTTTTAACCATATCTATGTTTAACATCGATTTTAAAAAAACTCTTGGGCTAACGCGACGCCCAGCGCCGAATCGCGGCGCTCTACTTTGTTTCGTGACACTCTTTTGTGCAGCCTTGCATGCAGCTGAATCTGACAAAACAGAAAACTACGTTGCCCCCAACGACACATCACCAGCAATGGCATACAGCCTAGATTTATACAGGGCCCACGCCAAGGCATTGGCAAGCGATGCCTTTGAAGGACGAGGTCCTTTGTCTAAGGGTGAAGAAAAAACGGTCGCTTATCTTATTGATACCTACAAGCAGCTTGGCTTACAGCCAGCGTTTGGAGACAGCTACACACAGGCTGTCCCTCTGGCTAAGATTACCCCCACAAAAATGTCGGCGCTTAAAATAGGTGGCAAAACGCTTGAAGCGGGCAGCGAGTTTACTGCGCGAACTCAGCGTGTTGTCAATGATTACAGCCTCGCCAATAGCGATGTAGTCTTTGTGGGCTATGGCATTAATGCGCCGGAATACAACTGGAACGATTATGCAGGGTTAGATGTAAAAGGTAAGACGGTTGTGATGTTAGTTAACGACCCAGGCTTTGCGTCTAAAGATCCAGATTTGTTCCAAGGCAACGCTATGACCTACTACGGGCGTTGGACCTACAAATATGAAGAGGCTGCGCGGCAGGGCGCAGAAGCGGTCTTCATCATTCATGAAACAATGCCTGCTGGCTATGGTTGGGGTGTCGTTGAAAATTCAAACTCAAACACCAAGTTTGCGCTTGTTGACGACAATAACAATGCTTCGCAAGTAGGGGTTATGGGTTGGCTACATTTAAACGCAGCGCGAGCGTTACTTGAAAGCGCAGGTCTAGATTATGCTGACTTAAAAGCACAAGCGTCTAAACCAGGTTTTACGCCTATTAAACTCAACACCACCGCATCGCTTAGCTTTACCAACCAAATTGCCCATGCTGAATCGCAAAATGTAGCGGGCATTCTCCCCGGCAGCGAGACGCCAGATGAGTGGGTTATGTTGCATGCCCATTGGGATCATTTGGGTAAAGTTGAAAAAGACGGTGTGACCACGATTTACAATGGCGCGGTAGATAATGCATCTGGCGTTGCCGGCGTACTGACGATAGCAGATAGCTTTGTTGCACGGCACAAGTATGTTAAAGCAAAACGCACACTGATGTTTAGTGCTTTTACTGCCGAAGAAACCGGGTTGTTAGGTGCCGATTACTTTGCAAACAATCCGCCCATTTCAACAGCTAATATGGTTGCTTTTCTCAATATAGATGGCATGAACGTCAACGATGGCGTGGATTATGTTTTGCAGTATGGGGAAGGCTATTTATCCATTGAAGACGATTTACACGCGGCGGCAATGGCGCAAGGGCGAACTGTCAAGATGGACCCTCGCCCACAAAACGGACTGTTTTTTCGTTCCGATCATTTTGCACTCGCCAAGCAAGGCGTACCGTCGATACTGTTCATGAGCTTAGGTGACACCGACCCTAGCTTTATCGCAAAACGTTACCACAAAGCGGATGACGATTACTTACCCACCTGGACACTCGGTGGTGTAGCACAAGACATGGCCCTAATAAGCTCAATGATGATTAAATATGCCAATAGCAATGAGTGGCCATACTGGAAACGTGAATCGGACTTTAAAACCAAGCGTGAAAAGGCTTTAAAGCAAGCTAAGCGTGTAACAACTGCGGTGAAGTAATGGCATGGGTGTGGTTTACATTGGGCGCGGTTGTTTTGCAAACTGTGCGCAATGCTCTGCAAAGCAAGCTCAGTGGTCATGTAAATACGTCAGGCGTCACACTATCTCGCTTTTTATTGGCGCCTCCCATCGCGCTTGGGTATTTGTTTTTATTAGACGCATCATCCCCGCAGCCGTTACCTACTTTTTCATTTTTGTTTTTAGGCGTTGTGCTTTGCGCATCATTGTTCCAAATAGCCGCCACATCACTAATGGTGGTGCTATTTAAACAAAAGAACTTTGCCATTGGGGCAGGCCTTGCGAAAAGCGAAGCTTTGGTTGCGGGCGTGGTTGGCATGTTGTTTTTTGGCAGCTATTTAACCTTGTTGGGATGGGCGGGTATTGTCATCGGTGGTGTTGCTGTTTTTGTATTAAGCAGTGGCAAAGGGCTGAAGGGAATCAGCACCAAGACTATGTCTATTGGTTTATTGTGCGGCACCTGCTTTGCGTTAACGTCGTTACTGGTCCGCGAGGCCAGTCACATGCTCGACATGCCTTTTGTACACGCAGCAGCTTGGGTATTGCTGTGGGTTTTGTGTATTCAAGCGCTAAGCTTAAGTGCATTTATAGGTTCAAGAAAACCTTTTGTCTTTAAACAGCTATGGCAAGCTAAAACGTCGGTGCTCGCAATCAGCACGGTAAGTTGTTTGGGGTCGATTTGTTGGTTTACCGCTATGGCACTTCAGCATGTTGCATTGGTCAAAACGCTAGGACAACTTGAAGTATTGCTTACGCTTTTACTGTCACATGTTTGGTTGAAAAACGCAGTAACGAAAAGAGAGGTTTTTGGGCTTTTACTAATAGGTATTGCTGCCATTATGGTGATGTGGGCGTAGTACATTGATAGCTGCTCTTAATAGCTACTCTTAATAGCACGCTTAATAGGTACGGCACTTAAGCTATAACATACAAAAACTGGCACCTAAATAAAATGTAAAAAGGGAATAAAACGATGGATAAACGACACTTTTTAAAGCTTGCCGGGGCCGCGACAGCGTTAATGCCTATGGCTTCAATGGCACGTACAAGTCATGTAGATACAACAACACAACCAGATTTCAATTCCTTAAACACTATTATCGGTGACAGTGCGCCCACAACGGTAGAAGAACGACGTGCTCGCATAGAAAAAGCACAAGCGTTAATGAAAGCGCATAATATTGCAGCCATTCTCATTGAGCCTGGTGCAGCAATGGACTACTTCTCTGGCATTCAATGGTGGCGAAGCGAGCGGCTAACCGCATTAGTGATACCGCAAAAAGGCGAAATAGCAGTAGTCACGCCATTTTTTGAAAAACCGAGTGTCATGGAGTCACTTACCCTGGGCGATGATGTGCGCGTATGGCAAGAACACGAAAGCCCATTTGACGTTGTTGCAGATATCTTAAAGTCTCGTGGAATTACATCTGGCAATATTGGTTTTGAAAGCAGCGTGCGTTATTTCGTTGTAACCGGTATATCCAACGCCATGCCTGCTATGAATATCGTGCCCGCCGAGCCCATTACATTGGGCTGTAGAATGTATAAAACGGCATCGGAGCTTGCGCTAATGCACAAAGCAAACGAAGTTACGCTTCGTGCTTATGCTTTTGTTTTCAATAACCTGAAAATAGGCATGAGTCAGCAAGATGTAAAGTCGCTTATGAATAAGGCACAGCAAAAGCTGGGGGGGAGCAAAACTTGGTGTCTTGCCCTGTTTAATGATGCCAGTGCTTACCCTCATGGCACCAATGCAAAACAAGTTATCAAAGAAGGGTCGGTTGTTTTACTTGATAGTGGCTGTAGCGTTCACGGTTACCAAAGTGATATCAGTCGAACCTTAGTATTCGGAAAAGCCTCGCAGAAAGTAGAAGATGTATGGAATACGGTACGTGAAGGGCAAAATGTGGCATTCGCTGCGGCAAAAATAGGTGCGCCAGCTGGCAGTGTCGATGATGCTGTACGTGCATATTATGCTAGTAAGGGGTATGACAAAGATTACGCGCTTCCGGGTCTTAGCCATAGAACGGGTCACGGTATCGGTATGGAAGGACATGAAAGCGTTAACTTTGTTAGAGGGGAGTCTACACCGCTGAATAAAGGAATGTGCTTCTCAAACGAACCAGGGATCTACATTCCAGGGAAATTCGGCGTACGCTTAGAAGATTGCCTATACATGACAACTAGCGGCCCCGCCTATTTTACTGAACCTCCTGAAAGCTTAACGAAACCTCTAGGTAAATTGGCTCCGTTCCAAGCATAACTTTCTGCATACAAAGATGCTAAGCGTTGTGCGTGGTCTGCTGCTTAGTCATTTTTTTTAACCAAAAAAGGCTGTACCTAGTACAGCCTTTTTAGTGATTTCCAAAGCGGGTACACATTGATGAATCCGCTAATGGCTTTGTACATCACG
>CAYVST010000047.1:0-27546 GCA_964454185.1 uncultured Alteromonas sp. | reverse complement strand
TCGTGGTTGATGATGAACCAGCCAATATAGACTTAATGAAAAGTCTGATGCCCGAGAATGTGAAAGTAAAGGCAGCATTATCGGGAGAGATCGCATTGAGACAACTAACGAAAAAAATGCCCGACGTTGTCATCTTGGATTTGTTAATGCCGCAAATGGATGGTTTTGAGACGTTGACCGCTATTCGACAACTGCCTGGCGGCGATTCTCTTCCCGTCCTCATCGTTTCGGGTAACAAAAACGAGTCAGACATCCAAAAAGGCAATGACCTGGGAATAATTGGCCACTTAACTAAGCCAGTAGATGGTGATGAGCTGGCTCTATTGCTAACACCCTACTTATAACAGGCCAATGCCAGTTACCGCTAAAGCACGACTATCCGCTGTCTGTCACAAGTAGTAAATATTAACGTTGAGGAATCTGCAACAACATGGAACTGAAACTTGCCATTGGGCTAATCATTGTGAGTCTTTTAATGGGCGCAAAAATCTTGTTTGATTATAAAAAGCACGAATCAAAGAAGTTGCGGTGGTTAGCAGTTCCGGTTGCCATTTTAGGATGCACGCTAACCGTCATTTGCTGGCAATTATACGAGCACCAATATACACAGAACTTTGAAGAAAGTTTCTTAATGACAGCTACCTATGTAAGCGAAGTTATTTTGGCACTAGGGTTCTCTCTCACAGCCGTAGCTTGTTACCTTATTTACCTTCGCTTTGACAGCGACAATTTTAAGCAAAATCAGTTAGCCATATACGCAAGCGTGTACTTTGGTGTTTTACTATCTGTACTTGTCTTCCAAATGACTCACAACGTCGAGCAAAAAGCCATTCGAGCAGATTTTGTTGCCAAAGCAGATAAACGAATACGGACACTTCAGCTTGCAATCATGCCGGTCGTTGAGAAGCTTTACACCATTCAAACAACACTTCACGCAAACCCTGAAATCAGTGATGAAAAGTTTCACGAAATTATCAAAAGGTATGCCCTTGAAAGTGAGGGCGTTATTACTCTGGGGTGGCTGCCGAAGAAACAATATGTCGATGAACGCATAGCCTATCCGTTGGAATTTGCAGCAAACTCAAAAGGGCGAGAACCTCATATTGGTTTCGATTTCTCGACTGTCGACCATATTAATCAAGCATTTGAAAAGGCACTAGAAACAGACCAGCCCGCCATAACTAATCGTTTGCATGAGATTTACCCTGACAAAAATTATATCGCAATGGTGCTGCCGGTTTATTCAACGGACGAAACTCAGAATTCATCCATTGACGCGCTGCGAGGTTTTGCCCTAAGTATCGTAGACGTTGATGCTATGGTTAATTTCGCACTTAAAAAGTATACGTCTGTAGGCGGCATGCACATCACGTTTACAGATTTAACTAATAGCACCTTATTGCACTATCATCCCTCTCGCATGGCGACAGCTGTTCCCAAAGAGAAACTGGTTGATTATCAAGGCTTGTTCTATCGTAGAACACTCGATATTGGTGGTAATGATTGGGAAGTAGAAATCATAGGCGCAGACCCGAATGCCTTTCTAGTCAACGACCGCGAAATTATTAGTATTCCAATTTTTGTATTTTTATTATCACTCATGCTCGCCCACTATTTGCGTAGCTCACTGAAGAAACAAAAACAACGCGAGAAGTTATTGAGTTATCAGGATGCGCTTCTAGATGCCATGCCAAATCCAGTTATGGTATCGAGCGAATCACTCAAAATATATAACGTAAATAGACAGTTCGAGTTAGCCTTTGGCGTAAAACGTGAAAACGTAATCGGCAAGAGAATTAATGAAACTAATTTCTTCTCACCCGAGCTAAGAAAAGAATTAGGGGCCCAAGATAATGACCTAATAAAAAACGGTGGAAGCAGTACCACCGAGATGCAGCTACCCTATGCGGATGGCAGTGAGCGTGACGTCATGTGTATGCGCACAACGTTTGAGTTAGATGGACGTCCACAAGGTATAATAAGTCTCGTCGTTGATATTAGCGCGCAAAAAGAAACACAAAGAGAGCTTATTTCCGCGAAGACCGCTGCAGAACAGGCTACTCAAGCTAAATCAGATTTTCTTGCCAATATGTCTCACGAAATTCGTACGCCAATGAATGCCATTATTGGCATGAGTTATTTGGCGCTTAAGACAGACCTTGACAATACACAGCGCAATTATATTCAAAAAGTTCATCGCAGTGCAGAGTCTTTGCTCGGCATTATCAACGACATTCTAGATTTCTCTAAAATCGAAGCCGGTAAGCTAGACATCGAGTCCGTAGATTTCAGGTTAGAAGATGTGATGGAAAACCTCTCTAATTTGGTGGGTATAAAAGCGGAAGAAAAAGCATTGGAGCTGCATTTTGACATTGACTCGGATGTACCTACCGCTTTGATTGGCGACCCGCTTCGTCTGGGGCAAATTCTAGTAAACTTAGGTAATAACGCCGTTAAGTTCACCAATGCAGGTGGCGATATTGTCATTAAAGTGGCACTGAAAGAAGTGCATGACGATAACGTGGAAGTGCATTTCTCCATCCGAGATACGGGTATTGGCATGACCCAAGAGCAACAAAACAAGTTGTTCCAATCTTTCTCGCAAGCCGATACATCCATTACCCGTAAATACGGTGGCACTGGATTAGGTCTGAGCATTTCGAAAAAGCTCACCGAATTAATGCAAGGTGAAATTTGGGTAGAAAGTGAAGCGGGTGTGGGCAGTACATTCCACTTTACAGCGGTGTTTGGCAAGCAGAAAAATGCAGCGCCTAAGCGCATTCTATCTGATACCGATTTGGGTGCCCTGCGTATCTTGGTGGTTGATGACAATGGAACGGCTCGTGAAATCCTATCGACCATTCTCACTGGTTTCGGTTTTATTGTCGACCAGGCCAACACGGGCGACCAAGCCTTGTCGAAACTCAAAGAAGCCGATGAGAGCAAACCTTATGACTTGGTGTTAATGGATTGGAAGATGCCCGAAAAAGACGGTGTAGAAACAACGTCTGAAATTCAAAAAAGCGGGTTAATTCAACATGTGCCCACGGTTATCATGGTTACCGCATACGGGCGAGAGGAATTAGCAAACGCCGCCAATGGCTTGAGCCTCAGCGGTTACCTCACTAAGCCTGTAACCGCGTCAGGCATGCTAGATGCCATATTGCAGGCTATGGGTAAAGAAGTCATTAATAGTCGCCACAAGGTAGAAAAAGACAACCTTGCAGAGAGTGCCATTGACCAACTGCAAGGCGCAAATATTCTCTTGGTTGAAGACAATGAAATGAACCAAGAATTGGCGTTAGAACTGCTTACCAGCAACGGATTAATCGTAACACTTGCCGAGAACGGTCAAGAGGCTGTCGACGCAGTCAACAAGCAAACATTTGACGGTGTTTTAATGGATTGTCAAATGCCAGTGATGGACGGGTACAGCGCCACTAAAGCCATTCGCGCGAAAGAAGACTTCAAAGATTTGCCGATTATCGCAATGACCGCGAATGCAATGGCAGAAGATAAGGCAAAAGTTGCAGCATGCGGTATGAATGACCACATTGCTAAGCCAATCAATGTCAATAAGATGTTCACGACGATGGCACAATGGATTACTCCCCAAAATCCAACAGAAAAGTCGAAAAACAAACTGGGTAACAATAATAACGAAGTGGAGATCCCTAACGTGTTAGGTATAGATACTGAAGCGGGACTCGCTGTCACGCAAAACAATAAGACGCTTTACATGAAACTACTCAAGCGTTTTGCTACGAGCTATCCAGACTTTGAATCACAATTCATGGATGCTTTACGAGACAGCGATGATATGGCCGCTGTACGGTGTGCGCATACGTTGAAAGGCAACGCAGGAAATATTGGGGCGAAGTCTATTCAAAAGCATGCAGAAACGTTGGAGCATGCGTGTGAAAAAGCGTTGCAACAAGGTCAACTGCAAAGCATGCGAGAAAATGGTCAGCTCGACGACCAGCTATCTGCAATATTAAAGGATGTGCTTGACGCCATTACACCCGTTGTAGATGAATTAACGAAGTTCATTTCTCCTGCTCAATCGTCAACAAACCAATCTCAAGACTTGGATCTGGAAAAAGTAAAACCGCTACTTTCAGAATTAGGTGAATTAATAGATGATTTCGATACTGACGCCGGCGATATTATCGAGCAACTGATGCCTATGTTCCAAGGTACGCAATATCAGACACAATTAAATGCACTGAGTGAGGCCGTAGAAGCGTTCGATTTCGACACTGCAGCAACGCTTTTTGAGACCTTAAATGAGGCGCTTAAATAAGGGGCAAATATGGAGCAAATGTGGAGAAAATATGGAGTATTTTATTAATCCATCGATTGGCTTGACTTAAGGGGTCAGCGCCATTAACTTAGCGTTAGAAATAATAATAAGTAGCCTTGGAAGTGGAGTTCGGTTTGGACTATAAAAAGCTTTTAGAACCGATCGAAGAGGGAAATCCCACAGGGTTTTACCTAAAAGGAGAGCGTGCACAATATCGCGCGCTCCGCAATACATTTAATGCCGCGCAGTCGTCTTTCAGACGGCTTATTGAGACGCCTGAATCTTCAAGCGACGAAGCGTTATTTGAAGAGAATCAAAACAACTGGCAAGAAGTCAGCCAAGCGTGTTGGCAAACGTTGACGGAAAAAAGTAAAGACGTCGAAGTTTACTGCTGGTGGGTGATGTCTTTGGTTTTCCAAGATCAATCTATTGCAAGAATTGCTGCAGCACTTGAAACGCTTCCACCTTTCATCGAAACATTTTGGCCAGATATTAACCCTTATCTTCCAGACGAGAAGCTAAAATCTTCTGAGCCCGCCGAACAAGCTTCTGAACGCGCTGAGTTGCAGCTTCGCCCTCTGGTACAGTTGTTGGGTGAAAGCGAAGGCAGTGGTCTCCTGTATATGCCATTACAGATGCTTTCTCTGGTCGGTGATATCGACCATAGCCAGTATTTGTCGGCCACCAAAACACAGACTCTGCCCGCGTTAACTGAAAAAGCGAAACAAACCTTTCCGTTGTTAAAAGAAGAAATCACGCAAACAGTGGAATCACTTGCCCTTGCCATTGATTCGGTAAATACACTTGACGCATGGTTAAAAAAGACGCTTGCTGAGTTTTCCTTGCCGGTTATTAGTACGCATTTTCTACTGGCTAACTTACAAGACTGTTTGAAGGCAATTGAGTTTCTTGTAAAGGATAGCTTCGCGCAATGGCCATTGGATGAGCCTGTTCAGGCCCCTGAAGCAGCAAGTCCAAAGCGAGAACAAATCGCAACTGAAACGAATGAGACTCAGGCAGAACAAATACAGCCTCAAGCTCAGGTTGTTGTTAGTTCAGGGGCTGAGTTTAACGCGAGTATCCAAGTACAAAACAGAGACCAAGCCTTTCAAGAACTGCGTAAAATTGCAGACTATTTTGCAAAGAGCGAACCTCATAGCCCAGTTTCATTCTTACTTGAAAAAGCGATTCGTTGGGGCTATATGTCTTTACCTGAGCTAATGCAAGAAATGGTATCGGGCAACGACCAAGTTCTTAAGCATATCAAGACGATAACAGGTATGAATGACGATAAGGCTGTATTGCCTAACAGTACCAATACGGCGTTGATAAGCGATATGCTCTCGAAAAGTAACACTATTTCGGCGCCCAAAGATGAAGACCAAAATGCTTCTACTGAGTCAAATTCGGTTGGTACAGTGCAGCAGGCTGCTGATACATCTGAAACTATAGAGAGCGATTCGAGTACGGAATTTGAGTGGTAGTAAACATTGACTGTTACTCAAAAATTAATGTTAAGCACTATCTAACGAAACAGATCCTTCATTACACAAATACAACGAGGAAAAGTATATGGCTTCAATTTACATGAGAATTGATGGAAACGACACAATCAAAGGCTCAGCAACAGTAACGGATATCGGCGGTAAGAAAGGCTTTTTTGCATTGGACTCTATGACCTGGAGTGCTATGCGAAATGTATCTGTAGATATTGGTAATGCTGACAACAACGATGGTGGTATGGTTGCGTTGGGCGAAATCCAGTGTGCAAAGCAACTAGACGGTGCAAGCCCGTTCCTAACCACGTTTTTGTTTGCACCGGGTGAAACAGGTAAAACCATTGACATCGTATTCACCAAACCAAACCGTTCAGGTAAAGGCTTAATTCCTTATCTAATCGTTACTTTAGAAAACGCGCGTATTTCTAACTACAACATTGCAGGTGCTGACGCATCTCAACCGTCAGAAAACTTCTCAATGACGTATTCAACCATTTCACACACCTATTATGTTGAATCTGAAGGCGGTAAAGTAGAAAAAGCGGCGGAAGTTGCATTTAATACTCAAACTGCTGAAATTACATCTCAAGCAGATTTGAAATAATCATAGATAAGAGCCAATCAGGAAAAACATTATGGCATTAAATTCACAACACAAGCGCGTTAGTAAAAACCGCGTCAGCATCACCTATGATGTTGAAACTAATGGTGCTTTAGAAACCAAAGAATTGCCTTTTGTAGTGGGTGTAGTCGGTGATTTCTCAGCGGATAGAGAAGACAAGCCCGATGCCGCCGACAGAGAGTTTTTTCAAATCGACAAAGACAATTTCGACACTGTACTGAACCGCGTTGGTCCAGAGCTTAAAATGAAAGTCGACAATGTGTTAACTGACGATGACAGTCAAATCGAGGCGAACCTTACCTTTTCATCAATGAAAGACTTCACGCCAGAAGCGATCGTTGAGAAGGTTGACGTACTGAAGAACTTAGTTGAGACGCGAAACCAATTGAAAGTCTTGTTAAGTAAAGCAGACCGCTCTCGCGATCTAGAGAAACTCCTCAAAGAAGTGTTAACGAACGATGACACCATCAAGTCACTGTCAGAGGAATTAGGTTTGAATGCGGGAGATGATGCGTAATGAGTACTGAACAGGATAAGAGCGCAGCAGCCAGTGGTGAAGCGCAAGAACTGAGCTTCTTAGACAGAGCCATTGAAGCAACAACGCAAACCCCTGCTGACGCAACAAAAGAGTTGATCTCTACGTTGATGGAGCAAGCTACAGATGGTGTTGTTACTTGGGATAAAAACCTTACCAAGACCATCGAAAACGCTATTGCATCTATTGACGAGAAGCTATCAAAGCAGCTATCTGCTGTTATGCAACAAGACAAGTTCAAGAAACTTGAAGGCTCTTGGCGCGGACTGAACAAATTAGTTCGTGAAAGCGAGCTAGGTACTTCGCTAAAGATCAAAATTGCTGACTATAACCGCGATGATATCCTTGAACAGTTTGAAGATGCGCCAGCAATTGACCGCAGCCCTCTGTTCAACACGTTGTATCAGGGCGAATATGGCACCGCAGGTGGTGAACCTTACGGCTTACTACTAGGCGATTACCAATTCGATGCTAGCGATGAAAGTGTTTCACTGATGCGTTATATGGGTGAAGTGGCAGCCGCGTGTCACGCACCATTTGTAGCCGCAGCATCACCAAAAATGTTTGAACTAGATAGCTTTACTGTGTTCGATGAAGGCAAGCCTATTGCACCTGCGTTTGATTCACCTGCATACGCTTCATGGAACTCTTTTAGAGAAAGTGACGATGCACGTTACGTGACGCTAACGCTTCCGCAAACTATTGCTCGCTTGCCTTACGGCAAGAAAGGCATTGCTACTAAGTCATTCGATTACGAAGAACTAGGTACAGATGCTGAAGGTAATCCTAAACCGACTAGTAATGACCAAATCGTTTGGTCTAACGCTGCGTACGACATGGGCTTGAAAATGACTCAGGCTTACACTGCATCTGGATGGTGTACGTCTATTCGCGGCTTAGAGAACGGCGGTAAAGTAGAAGCATTGGCTAACTTAACGTACAAGTCTGAAGCGGGTGACATTCAACAGCAGTGTCCAACTGAAGTAAACTTGACGGATGAGCGTGAGAAAGAGCTAAGTGACTTAGGGTTCTTGCCTTTAGTACACTACAAGAACACTGACTACGCTGTATTCATTGGTGGTCAAACGACACAAAAACCAAAGACTTACACAGACCCAGATGCAACAGCCAATGCTGCAATCTCTGCGCGTTTGCCGTTTATTATGGCAAGTAGCAGAATCGCACATTACCTTAAGATCATGGGCCGCGATAAGCTTGGTTCAAACCTTGAAGCAGCGGATGTTTCTAGAGACCTTAACACGTGGATCAGCCAATACACTAACCCTGGTGCTATTGGTAACGAACAACGTGCTAAGACGCCATTGGCTGAGTCTTCGATTTCAGTTGTTGAGCAACCGGGTAAGCCTGGTTCGTATTCAGCAGTAGCCCACTTGAAGCCATGGTTGCAGATGGAGTCATTAACGACGTCTGTACGTATGGTTGCCAAGATCCCTGGCTAACAAAGAAAACCTTAAAAAGCACAGCCTTGTGGCTGTGCTTTGTTTTCTACGTGATTGTGCGTTCTCGCTACAGTCTCTTATCTGAATTTATCTGTAGGCACTTTTCGAGTGCAAGTAATCTGTATATTTCAAAACAAAATGTTTTTTGAAATAGAAAGAGTGTGAGAGTAATGAATAGTGTCGATTGGTTTGCCAAGCTAAACACTTTAGATAGCGATGATCCGCAGTTTTTACTGCATGCTATTGAAATGCTGGCAATCAGTGACCCTGACCTTGCAGCCAATCTAAATGGCGATAAGCTCAAAGCGCTGATCACTACCCTTATTGCACAAATAGATGAAAAGCTCAGTGCACAGCTTTCAAAAATCATGCACCACTCCTCTTTTACTGCGTTAGAGGCCAGGTGGCGTGGTCTTCATAATTTGGTCAGTGTACCGTTCAATAAAAACCGAGTTAAGATCAAGTGTTTGGATTTTAGTTGGGATACGGTATCCAGTGATGTCAATTTATCCAGCGGCCTTAAAAGAACCCTGCTCTACAATAAAATAGGCAATAAAGAACTTAATACGTTGGGCGGTGAACCTTTCGGTACGATAATTATTGATCATCAAGTGGCTTCAGAGCTCAATGATTTTAGTGACTATGACGATTTATATACGTTAGAGCTACTTGGTGCGCTAGGTCAGCAATGTCTGTGTCCGTTCATTTTGTCACCTGAAGACAATTTTTTTGGCGAGTCGGGCGCGCAATGGCTATCTGATACGCAAAGAGTTCAGCGCGTCATTGATGGTCCTGACTATCATAGTTGGCGAAAACTACGCAAGATGGATTCAAGCCGATTTATTGGTTTGACATTACCTAGCGTTGAGTTAAGAGGTTTGTACAAACACTACAGCTGCGGCTTTTTGTTTAATGAAACCACAGAGCAAAAGCGAACAGGCCTATATGGACCTGCACACTTTGCCTTCGTGTCGACAATTATTCGCGAATTTAACCGAATAAGCTGGTTCGGATTTCTGAAATCTCGATGGAACGACAGACTGCAAGGCGCCGTGTTAAATCTCTCTGACGCCAACTATTCACACAACTGGGTAGAGCCTCGTCCGAAAGAACGCTTATTTGGTAAAATTGCTCAATTCTACGCAAAATTAGGGTTCATTCCCCTCTCCCACAGCCCGTTGACGACAAAGTATTACTTTATGGACAACCACTCAGTGTGGTCAGGCCAAGAAAATGGCGACGATAAAGTTATTTCTTTAATTCAAACAACGTTAATTTGCTGTCGTATCGCACATTACTTAAAAGTACAAATACGCGATGTCCTAGGTAGTTTTATGACGGCAAGCGAGTGTGAGGCGCATTTGGCAAAATGGTTAAGTAAATACGTTTCAAATGTGTCTTCAGCCAATGATGAAACACTTTCTAAGTATCCTTTGCGTAATGCCAACGTCAAAGTACAAGAATCTGATCAATCTCCCGGTGAATATTCGTGTGAAGTATCACTGCAGCCACAGTACCAGTTCGATATGTTCGCAGGGCAAATTCTGTTAACCACAGAATTGAGTGAGGGAAGCTAATGGTTTTTTTAGAAACATTTTTGCCTTCATTGCATTCCAAAGAAGAGTCGCCGTTAGTGACGTCAATCAAATACAACTTAAAGCAATTACTGGAAAGTGAAGCGCCGCTGATCCTGCTTGAGCCTGATTTAGTTGAATCGGGACGCTCAATTTTTGCTTATGGCATTGAGGACATTCAAAGCTTGAATTATCAAGTAGGCAAAGCCGTGTTCACGTCACGTATTAAAACTTTGATTAACCACTTCGAAAAGCGGATCGAAAACGTTGAAATTGAGCTTTTGATCGACAACGAAAAGAATAATTCGATCCGATTCATTATTTCTGGAGATTTAGTTGACGGCCAGGTTCTACAACTAGATAGCCGATTAAACATTAGCGATTTTAGTCTATCAATGGAGAACGAAGTTGTCTGAGTTGCTCAACCGATACTTTGAAAGGGAGCTTTCATTAATCAGACGTTCAGGTGCGCAGTTTAAGGCGAATCACGCCGATGCTGCCAACAGTATGCACTTGAATGAGAAACTCTATGAAGACCCTAATATCACGCGATTGCTCGAATCGGTTGCCTTATTAAGTGCTAAAAATGAAATGAAGCTAGACCAGCAACTTCCGCATATTTCTAATGCAGTTTGCTCGGTTCTTTACCCCTCATTTAACCAGTTAATGCCCTCGGCTATGAGTGTGCGTTTCGACGCTGACAACGATGCGTTTGTTGAGTCTGTGAAAATTAGCAGAGGCGAAGAAATAAAAGTTAACAACCAAACAGAACAACTGTGCCGCTTCAAATTTTGCAATGACGTTATCTTCAGTCCATTAACACTAAGCAATGTGAGTGCGCGATACGCCCCTTTTCGATTTGATTTACCCATTCAACACGATGCCAATGCAGTAATCCAATTAACCATCAATACGGTGGACCCAGACGCCTCAATTTCACAGCAAGTTCCTGATAATCTGAGTTTGTATTTAAACGGCTTTGGGGAAGGGGCAAGCGAGTTAATCGAGCTGCTATTGTCACAGTTAACTTTTATCACTGTGTCTGACAGTCACTTTACTAAAATGACGATGTTAGATAAAGACAGCTTTAAACCACAGTGTCTTGATGACACCTTCACTGTACTAGACAAAAATGCAAATGAATTTACCGCGTATCAAATGTTGTTGGAGTACTTCAACTACCCTGAAAAACGGAAGTATTTTCAATTAGATGGGCTTAACAATGCGTGCTTGTCGTTGAACACCAATGAAGTGGTGATCAGTTTCTTCGTTAAAGATATTCCTACTGAGTATATAAACCTGTTTGATAACAGTGTGTTTCAGCTTAATACAGCACTGGTTATAAACCAGTTTGAGCATCGCGCTGAACCGATTTATTACGACCACCAACAATTGTCTGTACCAGTGAATCCGGATGTGAGTAATCAGTCGGATAACATCGAAGTTATTACTATCAAAAATGTAAAGGAAGTGAAGTCTGACGGCGAATATCCACTTCAACCACTTTTTGCCAAAAGACATTTTGACAGGTCTCACGATCTACTATGGTTTGGTGAAAGGCACATTAACCAAGACCGTAAGTTTCAGCACCACTTATCCATTAGTTTTGATGAGCTAGCACCGAGACAAACAAGCACTGGGCAGCAACATTTGCTATCAACCCAATTAATCTGCTGCAACGGTCGGTCTCCCTGCAGCATCATTGCAGACAGTGAAGTTAAGTTCACTGATGCCATTGAACTAGCAGGTAAGCTAGTGGCACACAACATACCTTCAGTGCCTTTTTATCCCAATGAGTCACAACAAATCCATTGGCAGCTGGTGGAACTATTGAGTACCAACTTTAGCTCATTGATAAACGTTGATGATCCGGCCAATAAATTAAGGAACCTACTTACTGTTTTCAGTCGTTCAGCCCAGCATCAAGAACTTATTGGCGCTATACAAAAAGTTGAGTATCAACAGAAAGTCGCGCGCGTATTCGTTGATGGGATCAACATGTTCACCTCTGGAACGTTAATTCGCATAGACATCTCTGTGTTTGACGATGGACGAGCAGCAAGCATTTGGCTCTTCGCACATTTATTGAATCGGTTCTTTGCCGGCTTTTGCAGTTTTGATCGCTTTATTCAGTTGGAAGTCACAATGGTATCCAACAAAGGTCGAGAAGTGCTGCAATTTGAAAAGTGTCATGGCGTCCAACAATGTCTATGAATGCCGCATCTTCAGTATTAGAAAAAGCACTAGTTGAACCTGAACAGTTTGATTTGGTCCAGCTTATACGTGTACTGAACCGTCATTTTGCCCAGTCGGAACACCCTTTTGAACTGGTCGTTGAAGCTGACCCCATGCCCAATAATAAAGCGGGTAGCGTAAGCGCGTTCGAACTTGTTGGACAAAAAGCTATTATTGCCAGTAGTAAAACCTCTCTTACCTCTGGCTACAGCGTCGTTCCCAATTACATTTACGAAGAATTGCTCAATGCGTTTCATGACGAACAATACGCGTTAAACGATTTTCTCAATATGTTCAATGACCGCTACTTCAAAATATATGTGCGTACGGTCGAAAAGTGTCATCTGCTGCTAACTGACGAATTAGACAGATATGCCAAAAGCACAGAATACCGGCGAAATCGCCAACAACGACAACAGATACAACTGAGCAATTGTCTTGCTCAGCTTTCAGCTTTACCTGATGAAGCTAACAATAAGAAATGGCTAGGCTACAGCTTAGTCCTTGGCTCAGCTAACCGCTCATTGCCCGATTTACAACGGGTGTTATCAGATTATTTTTCATTGAAAGTGAGCATTGAAAGCGGTCAGCTCAACAAATACAAACTTGAACAAGAAAGCTGGACTCGTCTTGGGGCCGCAAACAGTGTAGAGAACCAATTCAATACAACTCGTTCCCTGCAGCAAAACACCCAGCTTGGTAGAGGGTTTCTGTTAGGGAAACGCTGCTGGCTGCCCGAGCAAAGAATTAATATTACGGTAGAAGCGGAATCTCGCAGTCAACTGAAGTTTTTGATTGAAGACAACGCGTGGTACCTGGAATTAACGCAAATGACCCGTTGTTATCTGCGCGATAAAACGGAAATAGCACTGAATTTGAAAGCACCTGACAACTGGTTTGAGCGAATTCAATTGTCAGAGGATATCGAGAAAACAGTTCGGCTAGGCCGAGGTTTTCACCTAAAAAATTCGCAGCAGAATAAACCTGTCGTTTATCTGCTTCATCTGGTTAAGGATTAAAACTATGTCGCAAGTAAATTTACCCAACTTGATTGCCAAGCTAGACGCTGAAACAAAACGCGCGCTGGAGTTGGCGGCTGGAGAAGCGATGAACAGTCATTGCCCAGCTATTGAAATTGAGCATTGGTTGTTACAAATCATCTACAAGCCATCAACCGAGCTCAGTGAGTTTTTTACTAGCCAGAAAATCGATGCCGATAGCGTGGTAAAAGAACTGTCTGCGAGTTTGACGAAACTGAGCAAAGGCTTCGAAGGTCAGCCTACGCTTAGCGGCAGCTTAACAGAGCTCATTAAGTCAGCATGGCTCATTGCCACCGTGGACTTTGCTCATGGCCAGCTAACACCGTTGCACCTACTACTTGCTAGTCAGCAGACTGCTGGACTGGGCACGAAGGCCTTGTCTTTAAAGAGTCTTGAAAACTATTCTGAATCAGCACTGCGTAGCCAAATTTCAAAGTTAAACGTAGCGGCAGCGAGTTCTCACGTAGCAGGCGCTAAGCCTGCTGCTGCATCATCAGGCGATGCATTGGAGAAATACACGACGAACCTAACGCAAGCAGCGCGGGATGGCTCACTAGATAGCGTTCTCGGTCGTAACCAGGAAGTGAGAGCTGCCATTGATATACTTTGCCGTAAGCGTCAAAACAACCCGATATTTGTTGGTGAGCCCGGCGTGGGTAAAACAGCCGTTGTTGAAGGGCTTGCGATTAAAGTAGCTCAGGGCGAAGTACCTGCAGCCATCGCTGATATAGAAATTCACAGCTTAGACTTAGGCTTGTTGCAAGCAGGCGCTAGCGTGAAAGGTGAATTTGAAAATCGTCTTAAAGACGTCATCAATGAAGTTAAAAATGCATCAAAGCCCATCGTTGTATTTATTGATGAGGCCCATACTTTGATCGGCGCGGGTGGCGCTGAAGGCCAAAACGATGCAGCAAACTTGCTGAAACCTGCGTTGGCACGGGGTGAATTTAGAACGCTCGCGGCAACAACGTGGGACGAGTATAAAAAGTACTTCGAAAAAGACCCTGCACTTACCCGTCGTTTCCAAGTTGTTAAAGTTGAAGAGCCAAACGCAGAAGACGCAATACAAATGTTGCGCGGTGTTGCTGCGTCTTTGCAAGAACACCACAAAGTTTATATTAGAGAGTCAGCGGTGGGAGCCGCAGTTAACCTATCAATTCGTTACCTACCCGCACGTATGCTGCCAGATAAAGCAATTAGCTTGCTTGACACGAGTTGTGCCCGCATAGCATTAACGCAAGGCGCCAAGCCTGAAAAGATTGAGAGCTTAGAGCAAAAATTGAAGTACATGCACAACGAGCTTGAAGTCATACAGCGAGAATCTGCAGTCTTTGACAGTGTAAGCTTCGAACTTGAAACATTGATTGACAACATTACTAATGTCGAAAAAGAAATCGCCGAGTTAAATACCCGTTGGGAAAAAGAGCTGTCATTAGTCGATAGCGTCTTAGCACTGCAAACCGAGGTAACAGAAAACCTTGCTAATGGTGTCGAAGATGATGAAAAACACAGTGCGTTAAACCAACAGCTAGCAGAGCTAGAAGCGCTGCAAGATGGCGAACCACTTGTAAACGCGATGGTGGATGATATTACCGTAGCACAGGTTATAGCTTCTTGGACGGGTATCCCTATTGGCAGCATGTTGAGCGACGAAGTCTCGAAACTGCTTAGCATTGAAGAAAACCTGCACAAACGTGTTATTGGTCAAAGCACAGCAATCAGTGAGTTGTCGAAGAGTATCCGCATTTCCAGAGCTGGATTGACCGACAATAGAAAGCCTATTGGCGTATTTTTGATGTGCGGCCCAAGTGGTGTAGGTAAAACCGAAACTGCTGTGGCACTTACCGACCTGTTATACGGCGGCAGTAATGACTTAACCGTCATCAATATGACGGAATTCAAAGAAGAGCACAAAATCTCAATGTTACTGGGTGCGCCAGCAGGTTACGTAGGCTTTGGTAAAGGCGGTGTGTTAACAGAAGCCGTCCGTCGCAACCCATATTCAGTACTCCTGTTGGACGAAATGGAAAAAGCCCATCCAGGTGTACACGACCTGTTTTATCAAATCTTCGATAAGGGCTGCATTTCTGATAGTGAAGGTCGAAATATTGATTTTCGCAATACCATTATCATCATGACATCAAATGCTGCCGACCAAGCTATTTGTGATGTGTGTGATGCACATGAAGAACGACTGCCAAATAGTGAATTGGTGGAACAAATTCGTCCGGCGCTTCAACAGTATTTTAAACCGGCATTTCTAGGTCGAGCGACGGTCGTGCCTTATTACCCGCTCAACAATGAAGAGCTTGGTCAAATCTGTGAAATTGCGCTAAACCGCATTCGCAAAAAGCTTGCTGAGCAATACAAAGCAAGTTTCGACTACGATCAGGGGTTTATCGATTACGTGGTGAGTAAAAATACCGACCCAACAACTGGTGCTCGAGGAATCGAACAAATTATTAATCGCTCACTCATGCCAAAATTAGCGGAACAGTGTATTACTTTGCTAAGCGAAGGTAAGGAAATCAATAAGGTATCGGTGACATGTACTGATGGAAATAATTTTGAAGTAACTATTGCTTCATGAGCATGCTAATCAGTAATATGTTTGGTGTAGGTAATTCTAGAATAATGAAAAAAAATGCAAATAACACTGCAACTCACTGAAGTACCTGCAAATGAAAAGGTATCGAGCCGTATATTTACACTGCCAAGCTCTGGCGGTACATTCGGCTCGGACTTTGATTGCGATATCCAGCTACCTGATCGCAGCGGTCAGGTAGCACCCAAACACGGTTGTTTTACACGAGTAAAAAGTAAAATGATGGTGCAGGCATATGCAGGTAATAAGCTTGCTGTGCAAGACCAAGCGCTAGCTCCTGGCAAGCAAATTCAGATTGTAGACGGCAGCACCGTTACCATTGGTGACTATTTGGTTCTGGTAAGTATTGTTGGTGATGTAGCTGTGACGTCAGAAGACAATGATGTTGCACTGGAATCACCCCAGAGTTTTAATCATTACTTTTCTTCAGACAGTCTTGTAGACGATGATCTCGATGACAATATTGTGATGAAAAGTGAGAGCGCCGAGATAATAAAAGAGCAAACGATGGCACAAGATCAAACTCCACATTTTGCCTCGAATGGCGTGTTTTCAGACGATCCTTTTGCAGACGATCCGTTTGACGACCACAATATAAAATTAAACGCTGAAGCGACCGCAGTACCGACACAAGAAGCGTTTGACCAACCAAAAGAAAATATTGAGACGTTCGTTGCTGAAGATGAAGACCAAGACGCCGTTGTTTTTGACCAAAGCTTAGTAAAAACGCCTGACAATAATGACGCGCAAACTACTGCAAATGCTAATAACCAGCAGATTACACAACTGGTAACGCTGTTGGAAAATCAACTCACCAGTAACAGTGAGTTACAGAGCAAAATTTTTAAAGCGATAGACAAAACGCTGACGTCTTTTCTCGACGAGTTTTCTCCGGCACATCTTGAAGACGTATTTGATGACTTCACGGTGCCTTTTTTCGTGCAAAAAGAGAAACAATATTGGCGTTCCTACCGCAAGTCATTCAAACGCCGTTCGGACAGTGGCGAATATCACCGCCTTTTTAAAGCGTTGTTGTTAAGCAATATGCAAAACGCCGGTGAGAATGACAAAAGTGATAATAAAAAGTAATGACAGATACAAAGAACCATTTCATTGGGGCAATTACACTAATACTGTTTTCTGTCGTTCTCGGGGGATGCAGCGTATTTTCCGATAGCGATGACATCGAACCGCCCGTTGAACTAAAAACAGTAATAAGCGCAGGCAGTAACATTAATCCGTCTGATAATAACAACGCAAACCCCGTTGTTGTTAACGTGTACCAACTCAAAAGCACTCGCGCGTTTGAATCGGCCCAAGTCCTAGACTTACTTCTAAAGGACACGGCTGTTTTGGCCGAAGATCTTATTAGAAAAGATACACTTGATACTGTTTTACCTGCAGATAAGCGTACAATTTCTCTAGCAATCGACAGTTCGACTCAATACCTTGCTGTATTTGGTCAATTTTCAAATTACTCTCAAGCCAAAACAAAAGCATGGGTAGAATTAAAAGAACTTGATGATATTGAACATATCAACATTTCAGTAGAATCACTTTCTATAAACATTACGTCAGTTGAAGACGAAGGTATTTGGCCATGGTGATCACTTTGGAGAAAGCACATGGAGCTAGCTAAACAAGTCGTTTGGAAAGAAGGGATTTTCATATCGCCACAACACTTCCAACAGCAGTCGACGCATAACCACGCTTATGTGCATAGCTATGCCAGTACTATTGGCTACACCGAGCATTTTGGCCTTAGCGATATCACTATCAATACTGATTTGCTAAAAATTGGCAAAATTGCAGTGACTAACTGTCGCGGGTTGTTTCCAGATGGTTATTACTTCCATCTAACGGAAGAAATCGTAATCGATGTGCCGGTAGATGCGGTAGAGCAAAACGTTTATTTGACTTTACCTATTGCACTTGAAGGGGCAGCCGCCTTTGCTCAGGATGCAGCGCAAAATACGCGCTTTGTGTGTCAGACCATAACCAGTTATGACAATGCCTCATTTCAAAATGACAGCATTGAGCTGGAGGTCGCAAAAGACAATATTAGTTTGTCCATTGGTAAGCAAGATATGTCGGGGTTTGTATCCTTTCCTATTGCTCGCATTTTGGAAACCAGAGAAACTGGCGAAATTATACTAGATAAGAGTTTTGTACCTGCCTGTATTCACTTTCAAACCTCGGTCTACCTTTACGACAAGGTGAAGATTTTGCACAGTCTGATTAAGACCAGAGCACAGGAAGTACAAAAACGCATAGCTGTTGGGCAAGACAGCAAGAGCGACCCGACGCTTTACAAAGACTTTTTGTGGTTACAAACCCTGAATCGTTGGTTGCCTTGGTGTGAGTGGATACAACAGGATATGCAGTTCACGACGCATCAGCTATACCGAGACTTAGTAACGCTCTGCGCAGAGCTATCTGCGCTGTTGCCTGAATTACCAGCTCAATTTAAGCCGCTCAAATACGACGCGCTATATCAAACGTTCAGCCCGATATTTATTAAGCTACGGGAACAACTTTCCATAGTGATGCAAGACTCTGTTGTGATCTTTGATTGGGATGACAAGTTGTTTGAGAAGCGTCGATTATTGAGAACACTGATCAGTCAACCTGACGAAATGGCAAATAGACGTTTCGTACTGAGCATTGAGTCTTCGCTCGATATAGACACGATTGCAACTCAACTCCCCCATGCTGTCACGCTTGCGGGTAACAGCAGTATCGTCGAGCTAGTTCGCAATGCTATGTCCGGCGTAGAGTTAAAGCATCTTGCCGTTGCCCCTCACGAGTTAAAGCCAAAATCGACGGCATGTTATTTTGAAGTGAATACTAAAAATGAACTATGGCTCGATATGCTCACCAAGGGCGAAGCATTAAACATGCATGTGGACAACCGGATCCCCGACCTCAAAGCAACGCTTTTTGCTTTGTCGCCAGGTTAATCAATAAGGATGTCAGCAGCTTTGCAGAACACGATAGAAATCGACTTCAGTGGCGACTTCCAAACAACGGAGACAGAGTTTAATTACTCAGATAATGAACTATTCAATTTGAGTAGTTCATTGCTGTCGATTCTTGTCACGTTGGAAAGGCTTCAAAAGCCCGAAAACCTCTCTGTATTTAAAAGCTTGCTCAAACAACACATCATTGATTTGAGCGAGAAAGGTAAGCAATCAAAATACCCATCGGCTGTCATTGATAAATTGTGTTGTCTTCACAGCATTGTACTTGACGAGTTTATTATCCATAGCACTTGGGGCGAAGGCATAGGCTGGGAACACAACACGTTGCTGAGCGAATTGTTCAATCTGCAAAATGGCGGCGACTTATTTTATACCATTACAGACAAAGCCTTACGTCAACCTGAAAAAATGCAAGACTTGCTCGGTATGGTCTATGTTTTTCTGCAAATTGGCTTTAAAGGGCGATACCGATCACGTCAGTCTGAAAAACTGGCCACCGTCTCTAATCAAGTAAAAGCGGTGCTAGATAAAGGAATTACGGCGCCTCGCATTTTAATCGAAGACAGCCCCAAAAATCGCTCACTGCGGCTTTCAAGTGGCAGAAGGTATTTACAGTTTTTAATACTGATCATTGTTGCAATTATCGCTGGCTGGATATTTTTCGACTATTGGTTTGAAGAAACTTACTCGGCAAGAAGCCGCGAGTTTCAAGAGCTAGATAAAGTGATTGCGAGTTATCAAAACGCTGAGCAAATGCCGATAAAAGAAGTAAGTGCCCCTCAGGTTGGTACTGCACATGTCGCTTCTAACAATGCCGATGTTAACAGCGTGGCACCAGCATCCAGTACTGCTTTAGCAGAGAAAATGGTGGCAGAGAAGTATGTTGTCCAGCTTCAGTCTTTTACCACTGAGGAAAATGCCAATGAATACTTATCTGAGTTTGGTCAAAGTAAGTATCCGTTAGACATTAAAGCATCTGGTAAATACTTCATTATCTTCAGCTTGGCTACCTCTCAGGAACAAGCTGAAATGCAAAAAGCTTACTTCAAAGAGAATCATCAATTATCGGTTTTCGTTTATGCGTTAAAGGGCACGGAATGAGTACTACCATGACTTTTACCATTACCAAGCGACAGCTGGTTACAGCATTATTGAGCACTCTGTTACTCAGCTTATCGGTTTGCTGGCTTCTGATTCCTGGCTACCCGTGGATTTTTGGTAGCGCAATAGGCCTTACACTGATAGCAGCATTAACGCTGTGGATAGTATATCGAGAAGAACCCTCGTCAGCGTCTGGTAAAACAACACAAAAGCATGACAAAAAACGGGTTAATAGGCTCTTCAAAACTCTGCTTCGAGAGCTAAGAGACAGAGGCCAGTTTAAACAAAAATACCGCTTACCCTGGTATATCTTCATAAACCAAGATCATGACGACACCGTTCTATACCAAATGGGATTTAGACAAAGTTCTCAAGTACTTGTAGATAAAGACTTACCTGTAGGCGTTTGGCTCAATAACAATGCCGTAGTGCTTGCGTTTAGCCTTTCTGGGCACGATAGCCGCACGCTAAATACGTTAAAATTGTTACTTCAACGGGTAAAGAGATTTAGATCTCGCCAAGCGCTAAACGGCATTATCTTAAGCCAACCTATTGATGGCGTGCTCTGTGCAGATAAAAGCAGTAGCAAGCAAATGACCCAAGATTGTCGTCTACTCATTGACAACACACAAAGCCTTTGTGGTCAGACGCTTCCTATATACGTGCTGTTTAATCGAATGGCAAACGTTGCCGACCTAAGCCAGTTTTTCGCTTCTCTTGAAGAAAAGCATCTAGAAGGCTGTTTTGGCGCACTCAATAGTGCAGATAAGGACAAAGGAAAATACACTCAATCTTGGTTTAATAAGGCCTTTGATGACCTGTGTAGCCGCATGGGTAAAGCCGTGTTTTTTGCTCTTGAACGTCAGTTAAATGAGTCGTACCGACAGTCTGTGGTATCAGCTCCCATGCAACTGCGCCAGCTTAAAGACCGCATTGGTTTCTATCTATCAGAACTGTTGAGCGAAAAGTCAAAAGCCAATGCCTATCAGTTTAGAGGGTTCTTTTTCGTCAACACAGATGGCAGCGAACACGTTGAAGATCCACTGACAAAACAAGTCGCTTATCAGCTCGATTATCATGAGATGGTCGAGACAAAAACGCGTAAGCTATCGCAAAATTTCTTTATTACTGAACTATTTAACCAGTATATCCGACCAGAGGCAGGCCTCGCTCAAGTAAATCGCGTCAGAAGGCGTTTGCACACTGCTTTCCAAGTTATCTATTCGCTTTTTATTGTTGGACTCGTTGGCAGTACCATTTGGTTATTTAATGCAAACTCTGAGTACTACCAAAAGTTAAACGCCGACTCATTAGAAAGGCTGGACTCCTATAAAAAACGCGTACAGCAGCAACCCTACGCCAAAGAGAAACTTTTTGAGAACGTTGAAAAGTTGAGCGTGCTTCGAGATATTTATCAACAATACAAAGCACCCGCGCCTTTTTATATCTCTAGTTTTATACCTAACCCGAGTGTCGAATCTGCGCTAAAACAAGCCTATCACGAAGAACTATCGACCTATTTGCTACCTGGGATCACCAACAGCCTGGAAGTGAAACTAGACGAATACAAATCGTCTCAAGACGTGTTGCAAACCGCTAATATGTTGACCGTTGTGAAAGCCCTTAAGAATCACAACGAGAAAGAGTGGGGACAGGTTGAACACTACTTTCAAGAATTTGGCAAAGAAAACGGCATTGAGAAAAAGACGCAAAGTTTGGTGGAGTTAATGGGTGATGCGTTTACTCTAGGCTTACCGAATATAGCGTTGAACGAAGAATTGGTACGCAGTTCAGAGTCGTTTATTCATCAAATGAATAGCGCTGTTGTTCTGTATCGCTACATCAAAGACTTGCCACAATTTACTGGCAATGTTGATGTAGCCAAGGAACTTGGAAGTAATTTCTCGCAATTGTTCAGTATTAATAAGCCAGAGCGGTTAACTGTACCTTACCTCTTTACGCCACAAGGTTTCGCTGCACTTGACCTCAACCCACAATCGGAACTTGTGAAAGACGTTATACGAAGCAATCAGGCGCTGCTCGGCAAACAGCTCAGCGACTATGAAGTGAACAGCTTGGTTCAGCAACTATTGCGTTTGTATCAGCGTGAATACATTAAAACGTGGCAGGCCTTTATCGATAGCGTATCGATAAAGGCGCTCACATCTGAAAACTTGGGTTTTCACTTACAGTTATTGACGCAAAAAGCGGATGCGCCACTTAGTAAGTTCTATGACGTAATTAGCTACAACACATCACCCGCGCTGAAAGTGGTAACGCCTGCTGCGCCGCAAGAGCAATCGATTACCGAAAAGGCGAAATCTCTCATTGGTGATGAAGAACAAAAACCTGTTACTCCTAGCGCTGACCAAATGGCAATGGAGAAAGCAATTCGAGATACATTTGCGACTTACCATAACTTTGTTAGCACAGACGAACAGGGCAAAAGTCCACTGACTGAAATAGTGGGCGGATTTGCGAAAGTGAAAACTTGGCTCGACGAGACTAAACAACACAAAGATCTAGGTGCACAGTATTTCCAACAGCTTACAGCACCGAAAAAAGACCAAAGCCTGTTCCAGCTTTCCCAAATACAGTCTGAAATAGCCGTTATAGATAACTACAGACGGACGATGATTGAGATTATCAGCCAAGACGTTAGTGTTAACGTACGCAGCTATGTGGAAGCACAATGGCAAAAACAAATGTACCAACCTTTCACTGCGAATTTTGCGTCAAAATTTCCTTTTGATATAGACAGTGATCAAGACGTTGATTTGAAGATTTTTAACCGCCATTTTAAAGCTGGTGGCATTTTTAGTACCTATCAAGAGCAACTATTTAGCCAATTTGAGTCTTTAGATGGTCAACGATTCATTACGGGCTTTATACCCGGTCAAAACATTTATATTCAGGAAACTGTGCTTGAACAGTTCAAACACTTAACCGATATTCAAGACGTCCTTTACCTCCCAAATCAGAATAACTTGGCAGTTCCCTTTAAGCTGTCGGTTAATGATATGTCAGCCAGTGCGGTTAAGTTTGAATTGTTCTCCCAGCGCAGCTTGTTGGTATATCAACACGGTCCTAAACTTTGGTTCGATTTTAATTGGCCTGACTTAGCGACTTCTCAGGAACTACTCGCCACATTTACCAATACCTCGGGGCAAAAGAGCACCTTGAGTTACTCAGGTGATTGGGCGTGGATTAGAATGATTTACCAAAACTACGAAAACAGCCAGCAAGGTACGCAAATAGCGCTAAGTGCAGAAAGTGAAAAGGTAAGCTTTATACTCACCGTAAACAGTGACGAAAACCCGCTTGAACCTAACTTTTTCAGTCGATTTAAGCTGCCTGAGAGACTATTGCAGGCAGCTGAAAATTAGTACTCTAGCCTATCAAAACGGTGGGCATACCCGCGACGACTGAGCCGCCATGCGCACTGGTGTCTCCCATTCGAATTGCAGGCTTGTTGCCAAGTAGTACCGTTGTGCTACCCATGGTCAAACTATCTGGGGTGCCAACACAGGTGGCACTGTCACCCATCACAGAAGCGGGAAGCCCTCCTATCAATACGGTTGCACAACCTGGGCCTATAATTGGCCCCCCAACATGAGGTACAGGTACCGCAGCGGGCGTTTGCATTGGGCAAACATGCATATCGGTAATTCTTGCAGCAGGTGTTCCCATTAGCCCACTCCTTCAATATCTAGCAGTTCTATTTTCAACGGCGCACCGTTTGCAATACTAAGGCCTTGTTCAATTACTTTTAGATAAAAAGCCTCTGCGCCTAAATCGTCATCTTTCCACTCTGGCACAGCCGCCGTGATTGCAATTGTAGCGGCTACTGCGTGCCCATACAAAAAAGGTGGTGGCATTACTGCGGGTAACTCAGGAGACACAATACTTCCTGTTCCCGACCAATAGACCGCTTTTGCAACCCAAGCAGGCGCCGCCTCTAAGCCGACTCTTTCAGCCAGCTGATCAGCCCTCACCCGATTGGTTTCATTGGGTTGTTGTAACCAATTTTTGGCGCTGTTGATTGCTTGCAACTGGGTGTCATCCCATTCATTTGCACGCAGAGATACTGCTTCACTGGCCCAATAGATGCCATCGATCATGGGCAAAGCATGAGCAAGGAACTGAACCGTGTCGAAGTAAAGCTTGGCATCGGTAAGCAACTCTACGGCCTGTTGTGGGGTCAATGCAGGCGCAAGTATTTCTGCGGCCTCTGCCGACGGTTCGTAACGCTCTATAATTGAGGCAATCGTTTTATTGGGAATTTTCTTGTACATCAATTTACCTGTACCAATGAACCAGATACTTGCGTAATACCTGAAGAGGATACCTTCGTTAGCGCAGAGGAACTCACTTCTGCACCAGCAGTACCACTAACTTTTACTTGTGCAGTGGAGGTAACGTCAACCCCGCTTGTGCCTGAAACGGTCGCTTTAGCCGTCGCCGTCGCTTTTAAATTCGTTCCTGCTGTAATTTTGGTTTCTAAATCGCTATCAACTTTAACGTTGGAGCCACTAGCACTGATATCTCCCGAGGAATCAATAGTGAGCTTGCTACACGAAAGCGTAATGCCACTGCTGCTTATTTCTATAGAATTACTGCCAACGGCAAGAGTGATTTTGTCGTCCGCTTTAATGCTTATTTCTTTGGCCGATTCTGACAGTGTTTTAGCAATCGTTAAGCTATATTCATCATTACCTGTAATCGTAATGGCTTTTTCTGTTGTACTGGTATATTCCGCTGTGACGGTTTGCGTAAAGTTATTCTCAATTTCAACAAGGTGATCTTTAGCAGCATGGATATACAGCTGCTCGTTATCTGACTTATCATCAAACCGTATTTCATTAGACTGCTTGCCTAATTGGGTTTTTATCCCGCTTTGCGTACTGTTTACATCTGGATAAGGAGGTTTGTTTTTACCATTGTAAACACTCCCCATTACTACAGGTTGGTCAGGATCGTTATTTACGAAGCTCACCAACACCTCATCGCCGACGCGCGGGATGAACTGCATTCCCAATCCGCTGCTTGCCATAGGTTGAACAACTCTCATCCAACAACTAGGGCTATCGCCACCCACTTTATCCCAGTGAAACTGTACCTTAATGCGCCCTTCTTTATCGTGCTGCGGTTGCCCTACTTCACTGCCGACAACCACCGCTGATTGCAAGCCGTCCATAACGGGTTTGGCGATTGGCTGTGGAAAGCTTAGGTTCTTTGCAGGACGACAAGTAAACGTATTGTGGTACTCAACAGACTGCTCTGCCGCCGTGATGATATGTGTGACGGCTTCAATTGCGTAATCACCTAACTGACTGCTGTCAGGATGGGCAGACAAACTAAACTGAGTAGCTAGCGTTATATCTTCAACAATGCTTTGCGCTTCCACAGAACTATAATCACTCTGTAATTGATTTAGTCGTGTTTTAGCCGTTGCCGATGACAAGTCAGTCATATCCCCTTTAACCGAATTGGTACCAAATTCGTACTGAACAAGTTTAGTGTTATTGGCGATAGTGTTTGACGATTTTGTATCACCGCTTTCTACTACTTTTGCATTTTCGTAATCGTAGTTGGCGGCACTGATAGAAGCAGCGTGCACTTTAAGTTTGGGCTGCCACTTAGTCAGTAGCATTTGCTCACCGGTACGCGCGCCAATAAAATCTAATTTACTCACTGTCGCGGTATCGTAAGGTGAGTTTGGGTCGTGCAAATTCAGCTGGTGGCTTTTGCTGGTATGTGTGAAGTAATAATGAATGCCCTGCTCTGCCAACAGGCGGGTAACAAAATCAAAGTCCGTCTCGTTGTACTGCACACAATAATTGCGCTCGTCAGAAGGCAGTGTTCCTAAGGTATAGTTTCCTGAAAAACCAGCGGCATCGAAAATACTACTTAGTATCGCGCCAAGGTTTTTTTGCTGAAAAACCTGACTATTTTTACGCAACGTAAGTAGCCATAACCAAGGGCGTAAGGTAATTTTGTACTTTTTTAAGTCGTGGTCACTTTGGCTTTCAAGCTCCTGAACCTCGGTTAAATAACCATTAAAAACCCGCTTTTCTTTTTGTTTGCTATCGGCTATTTCATTCCACTGACACGTGATTAGCTGCCCTAACTGGTCGTCAATTGAAAAGCTATTACTGACCAACACCCCTTCGATTAAAAACGGTTGAGAAAGCCGTTCTTCAATTGTTAGCTGCTGGCCAAGGTGAGTTTTACCATTCGAATCAGAAAAGTACAGGCCTCTGTTTTCCACGGTATATGAGACGGCCACTGGTTACCCTCCAAATTAATACAGAAAAATCCATGTACCGCTATTGGCAGTACATGGATTTAATAAATGAGTGAAGTGCAAGATTATTAATTGTTAGTGCACTAATCTAAAAGGGCGCGACCATTATCGCCTTGTTCATATATAGCAAGGCTGACGCGAGATAATGCACTTATTTCAGTCAAATCAACAGTCAATGAGTTATTGCCTCGCGAAATATTGTCATTCAATCTAGCGACCAATTGTTCAACTTTTTGCAATGGCATAGAAGCTTTTGGCACCTTGGTTTTAATAAAAGTAAACCATTTATCATCCATTTTCGCCGCTACTTTCTTGATAACTTCAGCGTTAGTAATGGTAAAGGCTGCATCCAAGGCTCCACCGTCACGCAATATATCGTAAATAACATGGCCTTTTTTCTTCGCTGCCATCATATTTTCTGTATTTAGCTGAAGCTCGCCAATGTGGCCGTTATTCATTTTCAAGAAGAACTTGATATCTTTATAGCCCGCCGCGGTAGCGTCCGTGTTGAACTTTGCGTTAGCCCCTTTACTTGTGCCATAGCGGTCTTTCATTGCATTTTGGTGATGACGTAACTGCGTAAACTCTTCAGTTTGTAACACCATTGCTTTCGCAGCGACCATATCTTCCATTGTGCTAAAGACAATGGTCATACGCGCAGCGTCATTCAGGTCACCAATATCGTAATGGCGTTTACGGTTGGTAATTTTATCGAGCGCACCGTGAAAGTCTTTTACGCCAGCAAATGCGCCAGGGGGTTGTTTAACCGTACCATTACATACTGCGGCTATGTTTTTTGCGTATTCCACCAATGCTTCTTGGGCTTCAACTGTTTCCATAAACATCATAAACAGTTGTTTGCGCTTCAACTTAGCGTTTGCCACCTGATTTCGGGCTTGATTATCCATTGCGCCGGCTTTTAGCTGCGCACTAGCAGCAGGGTCAAGATAGTCATGAATCGCATCTTGGTTGGTCATAATGTCCAATATCGCTTGGCATTGAGATTTATCAGCCGCGTCAGAAAACTCATAGGCAGTTAGCGAATTCTTCAGCTGCTGTAAACGGTTTTGATAATCCGCGACATTAACTAAGCGAAACCCTTGTGACATATGAGATTGAAGATTTATCTTTGCCATCACTGCAGCGCGTTTTTCTTTTATTTGCGCCGGTGTTAGAGCGACAGTGGCGTCATTAGGCATATCCAGTCCTCGATAGTTTTATTCATATCCAAAAGCAGTATAGTCAATTGATAAGCGATACATAAGTGTTTTATTTATACCTAAT
>CAYVST010000046.1:0-27565 GCA_964454185.1 uncultured Alteromonas sp. | reverse complement strand
AATCGGGAATGCGCACAGGTTCAGTGGTACTCAACGCTACCGAAGCACTTGTTCCATCAGCATTCACTGGGAAGCCAAGAAGATTATCGCCGTTACTGTTTACCACGAAGTTATCACTGTCTAACTTAAACTGACCTGCTCGCGTGAACGAGAAATCACGAGAAGTGATTTCAGGCACAGTGGCAAAAAAGCCATTCCCTGTAATTGCTAAATCCAGCGCTGTATTAGTAAATTGCAAACTACCTTGAGAAAACTGCTGGGCAACTTCTTGTGTTAACACACCATCGCCCACTTTCGTTCTTCCGCCTGAAAGTAGCGACGCTGCATATACATCACCAAATTCCGCTCGCGATTCTTTAAAGCCAACCGTATTTACGTTTGCAATGTTGTTGGCGGTTACGTCCAAATCTCGTTGTGCGGCCGATACGCCACTCAGTGCAATATTAAAAGACATTGTTTATTCTCCTACTAACTGCCGATTTGAATGACGTCATCAAGATTGATACTGACGTCACCATCCAAATTCAAAATTACGCCCTGGCCACTTCCAGCCAAGCTTACACTTCCAACATGACGATTCACTGCGGTGTTTAGCTGTACGCCTTCACCATTTAGTTCGCCTGTTGCATTGATTACATATTCACCAGGAAGCACATCATTTCCATGCTTATCTTTTCCGTCCCATTCAAATTGAATGTTGCCCGCGGTTTGCGTTCCAGCGTCGATAGTTTTAATCACCTCGCCATACTGATTTTCAATGGTGATTTTCATGTTCTGGACCGTGTTTTCGTTTACCACAACACCGGAAACCCCATCACCAGAGCTCGCTACATATCCAACGTTGCCCTGCACCAGCACGTTCTGGCCTATGAGGCTGGACGCTTGAAGCGCCTGATTTGATGTCATTGATGCAGCAAACGATTCAAATTGCTCGTTTAACTGAGATATACCGTCAGCCATGGTAAACGATGTCATTTGCGCAACCATTTGATCATTATCGACAGGCGCTGTAGGGTCCTGATTAGCAAGCTGCTCTGTCAACATCGCAAAAAAATCTTCTTGCGAGAGTTGCTGTTCAGTACCGTCAGCTACCTTAACGGTTTCCTCTTGCCAATAAAGCTCATTAGTTAAGCCAGTGTTGTTTATGGTATTCACGAATTTGTCCTCACATTACTCAAGCGGCAACTTATTGCCCTTGACCGAGTTGTAATACCCGACGGAATATTCTTTTCGTTGTGTCGGCAACCTGTACGTTTGTTTCATATGCCTTTGAAGCCGACATCATATTTGCCATTTCCTCTACGATGTTGACGTTTGGCTTGTAAATGTAGCCCTCTTCGTCAGCCATAGGGTTGTTTGGCGCGTACTCAACTTGTAGCGGTGCATCACTTTCGACGATGCCTCTTACCTGAACGCCAGTTCCTTTAGACTGGTCGCGCATCGCATCTTGAAGCGCAGTGGAAAAAACAGGATGGCGAGCTCGGTAGGTCTCGTCGTAACTACTGCTTACCGAGTTTGCATTGGCGATATTACTCGCCGTGGTATTTAAGCGTACGTTTTCTGCTTCCATACCCGTGCTTGAAATCGACATTACATTAAATAGACTCATGATTATTGACCTCCAGAGCTAAGCGCTTTTTTCATTCCCTTGATTTTTCCGTTAAGGAATTCAAGGCTTGCTTGGTAGCGCAATCCATTATCTAAGAACCGGTTTCTTTCGGCCTGTACCTCTACCGAATTGCCATCGCCAGTGTCTGGCTGCGTAGGAACGCGATATTGCATGTCAAAATTTGCCGCTACTGACGTAGAATTGCCGCCTATGTGGCGTTCGTTGGTCCGCACTAAACCGTTCGACGCGTGAGAAAATGAACCACCACTACTTTCTCTCATGGCACTTTGCATCGCTTTGTTAAAGTCGATATCTCTGGCTTTATAGCCAGGCGTGTTGGCATTAGCGAGATTACCGGCAATCACTTCCATGCGCTCTGTACGTATCTTCAGCGCTGATTCGTGAAACCCGACTAGTTTGTCTAAATTAATCGCCATAAATCGACCTCTGACTTACCTATCTAACTTGTCGTTATCTGTATTTGTAAACTTCCATAGTGACTAGTGTTACTAGTCCAATGAAACGCAGGAACAGATCTACTTTAATGATTAGTTAGCAAAGCAAATGCCAGATTGTGTTTTTGACGCAGAAATTAATTGGATAGGTAGGTTTGATAGAAGCAATTTTCACTTACTAATCAAACCTATAAGTAGTGCTACTTTTTTTGGTAGTAGAGACCAGGGTGGCATTTAACCATGCTGTACATTTCACTAGCGGCACTAATTGATTCGGAAGCGCCAAGGAAAAGTACGCCTTCTGCCTGCAGCTGCCCGGCAATTTGTTGCAGTATTCGCTGCTTAATTTGAGGGGAAAAATAAATGAGTACGTTGCGGCAAAAGACAATGTCAAAACGCCCCAGTGACGCGTAACTAGAGAGCAAATTAAGGCTTCTAAACTGCACCATCTTACGAACCTCTGGTTTAACCTGCATCATGCCTTTGTCATGGTGTTGAAAAAAGGTATCGCGACGCTGCGCCGACAACCCTCTTGCAAGAGAGAGCTCATCATATACACCTTGCTCACATTTTTTGAGCATTTCAGAGGACAGATCCGTTGCCACAATCTCGACGCCCCCTCTTAACGCGCCAGGACGCTGCCGCTGAAATTCCAATACTGACATTGCTATGGAATAGGGCTCTTGGCCGGACGAGCATGCCGCACTCCAGATCCTTATCTTCTGGTTTTTAGTGGCAAGTTTCGGCAACAAGTCTTTTATAAGAAGATCGAAAGGGTAATTGTCTCGAAACCACAAGGTTTCGTTAGTGGTCATGGCATCGATCACGGCTTGAAGTAAAGGGCGATCGAAGCCTCGTACTACGACATCAATAAGTTCATCTGCAGATTCATATTTATGCTTATACAGCAAAGATGCAAGGCGGCTTCGCACAAGGTACTGTTTGTTGTCTCCTAGTACAATACCGCACTGCTTTTCAAGAAAGTCTCTAAACTTTAGATAACTCTCTTGCGAAACATCTTTATTAGCCAATACTCTTTTGCTCCGTTACTCACACTCAGTCATTAGCCATTTCTGAACCGCAGTAGCCAGTTCATCTGGATGGAATTTTGCGATAAAATCGTCAGCCCCAACCTTTTGAACCATTGCCTGGTTAAATACACCACTTAACGACGTGTGAAGTACCACATGCAGTTTTTGTAATTCAGGCGTATTCTTTATTTCAGCGGTGAGTGTATAACCATCCATTTCTGGCATTTCAATGTCTGATACTAGTACACCTACACGATTAGTTACATCGCCATACTCCTCGGCAATGGCTTTAAGGCGATTGAGCGCTTCCAGACCATTTTTAGCAAGCTCTATCTCAAGCCCGAGGGTTGTCAGCGCTTTTTTGACCTGGTTTCTCGCAACAGCTGAATCATCGGCAATGAAAATAATCTTATTTTCTTGACCTTGTGTTGATAGCCCCTCTGCCACATCTTCACTCACTTCGGCATTTAGTGGTGATATTTCGTTTAAGATTTTTTCAACGTCAAGGATTTCTATGAGTTCATTTTCAACTTCTGTTACTGCGGTGAGATAGCTTGCGCGCCCAGTGCCTTGAGGTGGAGGCATAATGGCATCCCAGTTAGTATTGATGATGCGCTCGACTGCACCCACTAAAAAACCTTGAACAGAGCGATTGTACTCAGCAATTACGATAAACGCATTACTAAGGTCATCAATTCGTTTTCCACCCGTCGCCATACTCAAGTCGATTACCGAGATGGTCTGGCCACGAATGTGTGCGACGCCACGCACTAAAGGATTAAGTTTAGGCATTGCCGTTAGAGGCGGACACTGCAGTACTTCTCGCACTTTAAATACGTTTATACCAAAACGCTGACGGCCATTTAATCTAAATAACAGCAGCTCTAAACGATTCTGTCCAACAAGCTGGGTGCGCTGGTTAACTGAATCTAAAATCCCCGACATAGGTCACCTCTAAATAATACTGGGCATGATCATTGCCTACTATGATTAAGATAGACAATATCATTAAATTTTTGCAGATCAAACGACAGAAAAATGACGCTTTCTATTTGTTATCGACCAAAGACTGCGAAGCAACACCCTGTTATCTGCATTGAGTTATTTAAGCATAGTCAATAACTCAACAACTGAACACGAAAAGTCATGATGAATAAAATAATCAGTAGCATAAGCAAGTTAGTCGCATCCTTCGTTACCATCGTTGTAATGGGCATAGTGCCATTTGCAAGTAACGCAACACAAAGCATGCATGAAAACGTAGAGGAAGGCACGAAAAATTACCTACTCTCTCTTCTTTCAAACACAGCGCAAGATGCTAGCGTGAATGTTACCGTGATGAAGATAGATGAGAGAATAAACATTCCATCGTGCCCAACTGGATTTCAATACAATGCATCTCCAGAAGCTCTCGCACAGTCACACATTTCAGTTAGGGTAAGTTGTGGTGACAATGACTGGTATTTGTTTACGAGTGGCCAGGTAATACGAACCACAGAAATTGTTGTTACGCGCGGGGCAGTAAGCCCTGGTACTGTTTTGACCTCATCCAACCTATCGATGGCGAAAGTTGATGTTCGAAAACTGAGATTCACCGCTTTCACAGATGTTCAGTCGCTTATTGGCGCAAGAGTGAAGCGGCGGATCACGGATGGGCAAGCATTACAGACTAATATGCTTTGTTTTGTATGCAAGGGTGACAGAATAACCATTACGGCAGAGGTTGCTGGAATGAAGGTAAAAACCGCCGGCATTGCACAGCAGGATGGTGTCGTGGGTGACAATATAAAAGTAGTCAATGCAAGTAGCCAAAAGGCTATAATCGCAAGAGTCGCCAGTTCTGAAGAAGTCGTGATACACTTATAAACGAGGCGGAGGAAATCTACCCATTTTGTTGTGAAAAAGGCTAAAGAAAAATCAACCATGGCCGATAACCATAACAGAGGTGAAAAGGTAGTGAGGATTACTTATGGCAATTAATAATATAAACAACGGGTTACCAAAAGCACCCGTTGATAATGGCAAGGTTGCGCAGCAAAATCAAACGCAACAAGCCCAACAACAAGCATCAGCCCAATCGGCTGCTACTGCCCCGGCACCGCGTCAAGATTCTGTATCATTGACACAATCTGCCCAGCAATTGAACCAGGTTCAAAAGAAAGGTTCAGAGGCACCGGTTAATCAAGAAAAAGTAGACCGATTGAAGAAAGCGATTCAAAGTGGTGAGTATCGCGTTAACCCAGAAGTACTCGCAAACAAGATAGCGAAACTAGAATCTGAAATTTTCAGTTCAAAGTAGTCTACGTAACTGAAAAACACAGTAAGGCATGATAGTGACTGACCAAGCAAGCAATTTGACGCAAGCAATTAACAAGCAAGTAGAACAACTTTCTACGCTTGCAGTTATGCTTGAAAAAGAGTTGCAGCTTATAAGTTCGCGTGACGCTGAGACGCTAATGCGTCTTTTAGAAGAAAAAGCGTCACTGCTAGAAGCGATTCAATCCCTTGACGCTCATGTTGAGAGAATGATCAGTGATGGTCATCACCTATCTGATGAAGACGATGCGTTGATGCAAAAAGCAAAAGCGCTATTAGAAGACTGTAAATATCGTACTCAAATCAATCAAAAAGCCGTGGAGCAAGGACAGCTTCGCCTCACACACCTACGCAATTTGATGATGGAAGTACGAGCAAAAGAATCTCTTACATATGATAAAAAAGGGAAGCCTAAGGGCGGAACGTTAGGTTCTGGCGTTAGCGCTTAATAATACTTTACGCTTTTAACCTTGCGTGGCTTTGCTGTCGTGAGATAAAGGTCATAGACTTGCTTCATGTCTAACGACAGTTCAGTAACGTACGTGTCATCGCCCACTGGATAAGCCTTAACCACTTCTGCTCCACGTATCACTCCTTCAACTGACGCTTTTAGCATTTCACTTTCAACTACTAAATTAGACAGTGCTTGGTTTCCTTCTAGACGCTGGCCATACACCTGTTCGGCAAGCTCTCGATAAGCATCTAACTTCGACGCTTTCATAGCCATGATAAGTTTTACGCTATCACTCTCACCGCGTTGTGAATTAATTGGTGCATAACCAACAGCTTTAAGGACAGGATAGCTTGCAGGTTCAACGGTTTCCCACTCTACGTGCTTATCTATGATGCCACAGCCCCCTAACGACAGCGTAGCCCCAAAAAAAATACATAGTGTTGCGATTTTTGATTGTTTTATTAGGTTACCTGGCATATTGGCGATTCCCACTTTAATTCTTCATCAACGCGACAGTGACGTTTTATCGTCAATCAACGGAATTTGATCTTTCTGGAGAGGATACAAGCAATATGTGCGCCTATTTTAAAACGGGGCCTACATACCTGTAAGGTCACAATTCTCTGTGCTCTCTATGTTTGCCTATGTTTGCGTTTGAATAATGCGTTTCGCACTTGAAAACACTTGGCATTGTTCTGGCATAGTTTTGCTAGAGAGTGACAAATTATCGACTAGCGTCGTTTGCTACAACCCGACCTAGCGCAACAGCGACTTAAGCAAGTTTTTGTAAGTAATCACTATGTGACGTTTGGAAACACAATCAGCCACGTACTTTAACGTTGCGCAATGTCCAGTGTTTGACGTTTCAAAAGCGACGAGTTTCAGAGGTGTATTTTGCGACTTTTAAATAGAGTGAGAATAACAGCCCTATTTAATATTATTGTGGTAGTGATTTGCCTTGCCGCATTTCTTATGGGGCAAGCTGATGCCGCATGGTATGAAGCCAAGGGGTACGCCATTATTGAAGATGGTGATAAAGCCAGTGCGAAAAGAAAAGCAACACAAGAGGCTCTGAAACAAGCAATGCTCTTCGCTGGCGCCTCTGTGAATAGCGTACATACTTTAACCAATGGCCTGCTAGAAAGCGAACACACAACAATCAGTAGTTCAGGTGAAGTTGCACAATTAGAACTGATAGACGAAGTCTATTCTGGTGACATGGTCACCGTTAGCGTACGAGCAGATATCTTTGCGAAAGCAAAATCGTGTAATGCGCAGTATGAAGAAAAGCATTTCTCCACTACGCGTTTTCTCATTAAAAATCGACAACAGCTTACACATGGCGATATTACAAAATTTGACGAAGTATTGACGCAACGCTTCGCGAGGCTAATGCGCACAACTACTGATACGTTGAGAGTTACGCATATTGCTCCTCACTCTACACAATTTAAAACACAGTTTACTGAGCAGAACGTTCGCAACCTTTCTCAGCAAACGAATACTCAGTACGTGGTAATGGGTACAATTAACGATCTTAGTATCGAGACTTCCGATCCTTCCTTGTTGACGCCGTGGCGAGGCAGTACTCAAAAACGCCATTTTGGGCTGACGTTACATGTCTACGATGGTATTAACGGTGGACTTCTTTTTACACAAAGCTACGCAACTGCTGCTGCCTGGACTTATGACAAATTTGAAAGTGTAGATGAATACTCTCAACAATTTTGGGAATCTCGGTATGGAGTAGCAGTACAGGAATTAATTCAAAACGCATTGCAGGATATAAAGGAAGCAATAGCATGCCAACCGTTAACGGGTCGCGTACTTCATGTAGCAGGTAATAGTTTTTCGGTGTCATTAGGGCAAGATAATGGAATTTCAGAAAATGACGAACTTTATCTGTATCAAGCAAAAGAGGTCATAGACAATTATGGCCGAAAGTATCTGCAGTATGTCATATACCCAGGAACTTTCGTGGTCAGAAATGCGTTCAGTAACTCCTCTTCTGTAGTGAGCGAAAACGCAGCGGTTATGGCAAATATTCAGGAGAACGATTTTGTTGTAAAGAAATAGTGAAATTGGATTTATTGGGTTACCAGCACAAAATTTTTACGTATAATCAACGCTGTGTCCCCATAGTTTAACTGGATAAAACAAGAGCCTCCTAAGCTTTAGATCTGCGTTCGAGTCGCGGTGGGGACGCCATTTTGTGATTAATTCACATACCTATAACAAGATTTGTTAAGATCATTTATCTTGCAATTTGGGTATTTCATGGAAATTCTTGACTAGATCGTCAGAATATTCGTCTAAAGTATTAAAAAAAATAAGATTTTTAGAGAATTTGAAAATTTATACGAAAGTATTAGTGTCATTTTTCAACTGAACAGCTCGCTCGAAAAATCACTTTTTATCATTTAAAATCAAATAAATAGATACAACCCTCAAAAAACCACAGCCCCTTTCCTTGACAAAATCCGGTTAGTTATCTCTGTTGATACTTTATCTTTTGTTGAATCGTATGGTTGAATAGATCCCGAGGTATGCTGGCAGTCCAAAGAGCGTACATCACCACTAAAAAATCATAACAGCAACTGTCGTCAGTGTGGCTACGTCTGATGACATTTTAGGGAATATTTGGGATATACACATGAAAAAACGTTTAATCTCTCTTGCGCTACTTTCTACGCTATCTGCTTCAACCATCGCTGCAGATGCAACTTTTACTGCAACAGTTAATGCAATTTCTGATGCAGCCATTGCACAAACCACAGCACTACACTTCGGTGCAATGCAACCAACCGTAGGTGCAGCATGTACAATGTCTGATGCTGGTGTGGTTTCTGGCGCTTGTGATGCAGCAAACGCAAACATCGCTATCGGTCTTATCACGGTAAGTGGGCTGACCGCTAACGTTCCTCTGGATGTAACAGTTACGGGCGTTGCAGGCACTAACGTTACTTTTGCACCTACTTTTGATATTAACGGTGCAGCAGCAGCATCTGACGCAAACCCAGAAGCAACGGCTATCGCTATTACAACAAACGCAACTGGTGACGATCTTCTACTAGATGTCTACGGTGTAATGACTGTTACAACAGCGCTTACTCCTGGCTCGTCATACACGTCTGACTACGTGGTAGACGTATCGTTCCAATAATGTGAACATAGTGGGCGTTGGAACATAATTTCTAACGCCCATATTATCTCTATCTAGTAGTTGAGTGTTTACATGTCTAAAATGACTTCTCGTTCTGTAATCTGTTTAATCTTCTTAAGTCTTCTCTCAGTGCAAAGTGCTTACGCCAATGTCGCACTTTCAAAGTTCCGTATTTATTTCGATAACAAAACTCGTTCAAATTCCTTACAGATCCGCAATACGGGCGCGGAAGACGTTAAATATACCGCTGAACTTGCGCTAAACAATATGACAGAAGACGGCAGTATTTATTCTGTGGGCGAAGACCAATATGACGCGACAAAATTCCTTCGTTTTTCACCTAAGCGAGGCACTATCGCCCCCGGTGAACGTCAAGCCATTCGTTTCGCCTTACGCAAACCTCAAGGCTTAGAAGACGGCGAATATCGCGCAGTAATGCGTGTTATATCTGAACTGGCGCCTACTGAAGGGGGCAACGTCAATCTAGCCAGTAAATTGGCTTACAACATTCCAATTATCGTGCGACACGGAGAAGTATTCGTTGAATCTTCATTAGAAGAACCCAGCGTCGTCATGCATAACGGGCTTCCGCATGTACAAGTATGGCAGACTCGTAACGGCAATCGCTCTTTGTACGGTAATTTCATAGTGCAGGCAGAAGACGGTACTGAGATAGGCGTATTGAATAACGTAGCAACTTATCGCCCTCTTCAACGCCGCAAAGTACTTATACCTTTGCAGAACCCTGTCAAAGGGCCGGTGGCCATTAAGTATGTAGAAAACAGTAAATTTGGTGGCTCGCTAGAAAATAGCGTAGATCTTGTCATCAATTAATGTAGTTAGTTTCAATGCAATTTAGGGCGTTTGCTGCCGTACTAGCAATTTTTTGTTTTACTGCCAGTGCACAAGAATGCATAACGCCCTCATCGTTTAAACAAGTCCAGCTAGACCAGGATGATTTCCTTATCAGCGTTCTTCGTCTCAACGGTAGGCCACTTTGGGATGGACTTGATCTCTATCTAGTTAACGATCACGTACTTGTACCAGCGTCGCTTTTTGTTGACGCAATGGCACTTGATTGGAATGTAGACGTAGGTAACACGTCTATCACCCCTTTGGGTGACTCATCCTATTGCAACTTCTCAATTAACTTTGCTAAAAGTCCTCAATCAAGTGCCACAACAGATATTGCTTGGGCTGTAGACGACTTCGATCTCTATTTTGATATTGCGCTTCTGCCACTTTTATTGCCAATAACCTATGATCTCAATCGTTCACTGCTTCATTTAAACCTGTTTAGTGATGATATAGAGCATATTGAGACCGAAAGCGCTTCAGCAATAGTCCCCACTTTTTACAGCAAAGAAGAATTATTTGCTGACAGGGTCATCGATGATGAATATCAGTGGTATACCTCTCCCCTCGTCAGCTATCGCCTTACGGTTAGCGATACACGAGAGCAACCCGAGCGCAATAACCTCAACCTCAATTCTGGTTTCGATCTCTTTCAACACGAAACGAATTTTAGGGTAAGTCGAACAAACGATAACTCCCTGCATTTCCTAAGGTTAAAGCGAACACTCAATAACCTGACCAATCAATATACAGATAGAGGCCTAACCTATGAATTTGGCGACATTCAGCTTCAGGGGGATAACCTGGTTACCACATCAAACCAGTCTCTCGGTCTCTTGTTTCACAATGAGGAACGACGAGGTAAGCGAAATTTCACTAAGACTACAATAGAAGAGTTCGTGTTGCCTGGTTGGCGAGTACAACTGTTTAGAAACGGCCAGTTTATCGACGAAAAATTCAGTGATGAGACCAATAGAGTTCTGTTTGAAGACGTTGATACCTTTTTTGGCAGCAACTTATTTGAAATTAAATTGTATGGGCCTGAAGGGCAGCAAGAATCTCGCACGCAATCCATCAGTATTGGCGATGACCAAGTACAGCGTGGACAAGTCGACTATTTTTTTGGAGTAAGCGACAACAGTCGTAGACTGCTTGACGGTAAAGTGAGCAATAGCGTGATAAACAAGTCTGCCGTGGCCAAGATAGGATACGGCTTAACCGACGCCACAACAATTTCTACGTCTGTTCAGCGTTTGTGGTTCGATGATTCTCCTTCTAATTATGTGTCTGCGTCACTCGATACCCAACTCTCTGGTTCAGCGCTGAATCTATCACTCACCAATCAAAGTGATGGCGGACACGCCGCATTTCTCGGATGGACCGGCCGTATAAGCGAAGCATTTGCTTTCAATCTCACGTCTCGCTACCTCGATGATTTTACTAGCCAACGGTATTCTGAATTAAATAGCCTGAAATCCGACACGTCTGTGCGTATTAATGGTCAATCAGAATATTTTGACCGGTTTGGTTGGAACCTAAACCTGTCTCACCGTACGTTTGAAGAGAGAGAGGCGCAAACGACGTTGGGTGCAAACATTAATGACAATATTCTAGGCGGGACATTTTCAGCAGGTATTAATGCGGTAAGCAACAGTGACAACTCGTTACAAGGGCGTTTGTACTACTCGAGAACCGTCGCTGGTTACCAAGTTGCTAGCTCATGGACGTTTGAGCCTTCAAACAATTTTGATACCGACTCATTTTATGTCGCACTACGCTGGCCCTATCGCTTGGGGGAGCATCGCGAAACACGTTTGCAATATAGGGCCAATGGCTCAAACAACATTGAGCTACAGCATCAGCACAATTGGGGGTTCGACTCTTTCAACATAGGCGCAGGAGCCAGTATTGCCGAAGGCGGCAATTGGACAATAAACCTCACGTTAACTGGGAATATAAACTTCAACCCCTACTCCCAGTCATTTAATTTCGATAGAACAGCCAGTGCTGCTGCAGGTCGTATAGATGCCTTCGCCTTTTTCGATTCGAACCGAAACAATCAATACGATGATGAAGAAGAGAAGCTCGCCGGGATCCAGTTTTCGGGCAACTCGTCTTGGAAAAAAGAAGCGACAAATCATGATGGTATGGCGCGCCTTATCACAAGCCGAGACCTCCAATCGCTTTCTGTAAGCCCTGCATCGTTGCCAGACCCGTTTATGGTCGCTAGAGATAGCTTAGTTGATGTATATACTCATAGCGGAGGTGTAAACCGTGTTGAACTCCCTATCCATGCTATTAACGATGTGGAAGGTACCGTTTATCTTATTAGCGATGATAGCAGCCGTGGCGCAGCAAACTTGAAGCTAAACATTGTAAATGACAGCGGAGACGTGGTGGCAGAGGCAAAAACGGAAAGCGATGGCTATTTCTATGTCACAAAACTCGCCCCAGGCGACTATCGCGTTGTTCTCGACGACACCTACTTGCAGCGTAACAGTCTTACGCTTGAGAACACCGAGATTGCGTTCAATGCGCCTGAAAATGGCGATGTTATCTTTTTGGATGATATAAAATTATTGACGCCAAGTAGAACTGAAACAACAAACGCCTTGGTGGCTACAAACTCTATAGTAAATGCTGATACCCTATACGAAATTCAAATTGGTATATTCCGCCATGCTCGCTCTATCTATGAAGTGTTGAAACACCTACCTGTTGCACCATCTTCTATTCAGCACTATAGAAACCACGCGCTTGCAATGACCTATGTCACCGTTAATGGGTTTAGTTCACTTAGTGATGCCAACGCATTCTTAAGTGCACTTCAACAACACCCAGCTTTTGCAGAGTCTTTCGTAAGCCCCGTATCGCGTTACACGGGCGAGCAGTGGACAAAAGAGTCGGTGTATTATTCAATTGAAGAAAGAATTGAGACATCTACACAGGCCATAAAGAAACAAAAGTACGTGTTGTGCCAATTGGCTGCTTATCAGTCGCTTAGCTCAATGAATCCACAAATTCTAGCCTTACATCCAGAGTTATTACTTGTCCCAGACTCAAAAACATCGCCGAGCTTTCACCGTCTACTAGCACCATTGAATGAAGATCGGCAATGCGTAGACCGCTATCTAGATAACCAATACCGTACTGCACCTTTCAAGGTTAATAGTACTTCCGTTATTCACTAACAGCGACGAGATAGAATACTGCAAATTGGCACTCAAGTAAGGACTGACGGTTTATCTTTATATGGGACGAGTAGTTCAGATTGGTATTGCAGTCTGGTAAAGACGAGTGGTAGCGCAGGTTATTGAAAATTCACGTTGACGGTATAGTTAGCTTGATAAAGCGCGCCGCTTGTGAGTTCGCTTAATACTTCTAAATTGCCGTACACCGTAATACTTGTGCTGTCTCCAGCCTGTGTAGTTGTTGTAGAAATAGTTTGGTCACTGTCGTCATCCAAAACTTCAATACTATCAACGGTCATTGCCGGGCTAAATCGCAGTACGCCATTGTCACTGCCTACCACCTCAACTTGATAAGGCTGATTTGCAACTAAACCGGAAATATTGATGATTCCTACGGTTATGTTGGCATCAGAACTTGCACATGCCCCTGTAACCGTTCCAGTGCTATCTAAGTTACAAACAGCACCAGCAGAGTTCAAGACGGTACCGAAATGAAGTGCATTTGCTTCACTAATGTTCGCTTCGTCATGTGCAGATACGGTAGCTTGAAAGATCGTAGACGCGGCAGTAACCGGTACAGCGATAATTAAGCTAAAAAGTAGTATCAGGCGACGCAACATAAACTCGGAATCCATAAATTGATGATAAAATTATAGCGCATTATGTGCGTTGTACAGAACGAAAATGCGTAAATTTTGAGACCAAATTTATACCAAAGTATAGTTAGACAAAAGTATAAGTAAAACGCTTCACTAAATTTGTGGGTAAAGTCATTGAAGACATTGCAAAAAGTGACTTTGCCCCCAGATACTGGAGACGTTTTTAGAAACGCGCGGTAAACGGGAGAATACTAAAATGCACGATGACAACGACGATATGCATTCGTTTTTTGATGAAATGAAAGATGTTAAGCGTATCACAAGTGATGACGTAGCCCATTTGCATGACCCAGAAAGCGCATTAGAACAAAAGCGCAAACGCGCCTCATCTCAGAAAAGTGTAAAAGACAAGTTACTCAATCCACTGAGTATGGATGGCGTAAAACCTATTCAGCCAGACGATTTTATCGCCTTTCAGCAACCAGGGATCCAAGATGGCGTCTTTAAGAAGCTTAGACTCGGTAAATACCCGCTTGAACATAAATTGTCTTTGAAAGGCATAACGCTAAAAGACAGTTGCGATCGCATCTATCAAACCATTAAGCAAAGCCATGAACGAGGCATACGTGCATTACTCATTCAGCACGGCCAAGGTAAAGAGAGCAAACCATTTCCCGGGCTCAAGAAGAGTTATGTGAATCACTGGCTACGTGAATTAGAAGAGGTTATCGCCTTTCATACTGCTCAGCCCATGCATGGCGGGTTCGGTGCAACCTATGTGTTACTGAAAAAACACCCAGATCAGAAGATGATCAATCGGGAGAATAATAGAAAAAAATAGCGTTTCACTTATGTGAGGTCGAAACACATGCCCACAAATGATTAAAGCCCGTATCAGGTGACTGATACGGGCTTTAGAATTTTTCTTTCAGACTACTTAACTGAAGACTGCACACTAAGCGTCGATGGAGCGTCTGCTGATTTCGCTGAACTACTAAATACTGCAGTTACGAACATCAACACTACCGCAACAGCTACTCCGGTTAAGCCAAACCCTTTTGAAGAACGATTCATTGGTCGTCTCTTATTATTCAAGCCAGCGTAATACGTTGTAACGTTCTGCTACTCACTGGTATAACCCTAATACACTTCCTGTAACCTATGCGCATTCCTTGCTTTCACTACAATAGATCAGTGACATGATGATGACAAGAGCAAAAATCAAATTTTTGACGCTTTGCCAAAGGTTTGACACTAATAATGGGGTGAATTTAAAAATAAACGGCTAAATTTGTTTAAATTCAACACTTATTGATGATGAATTTTTCAAAAAAGCCGTCTATTCACTCTAAGGTTTTACGCGAGCGTATTAACCCACAAATTTCCGAGCATTTCTAAAGATACGCATCCACGCACCATCTTCTTGCCACTCATCAGGACGCCAAGAGTTAGCAACCGCTCTAAATACACGCTCTGGGTGCGGCATCATAATTGTGCTGCGACCATCTTGTGATGTAAGACCGGTAATACCTTGTGGCGATCCGTTAGGGTTTGCAGGATATTGCATAGTAGGCTTGCCATAATTATCAACATATCGCATTGCCACTTGTGCACCAACATTTGAAAGCGCGCTATCATTCGCAAATTCAGCCTGCCCCTCACCATGAGATACCGCAATAGGCATTCGAGATCCCGCCATGCCGTCAAGAAGCACTGATTTTGACTCCATGACCTCTACCATGGCAACGCGTGCTTCAAAGCGCGCAGATTGGTTAGTGACAAAGTGTGGCCAATGTTCTGTACCCGGAATCAGTGATTTCAGGTTTGATAGCATTTGACATCCATTACACACACCTAAGCTAAAGGTATCGTTTCGGGTAAAGAAGTTTTCAAACTGATCTCTCGCCATGCTGTTAAACAAAATAGATTTTGCCCAACCTTCACCGGCACCCAAAACGTCGCCGTATGAGAAACCACCACATGCCGCAAGGCCTGCAAATTGTTCTAGCGTTACGCGACCAGCTAGCACATCGCTCATATGCACATCGATGGCATCAAAGCCTGCACGAGTAAACGCGGCCGCCATTTCTAGGTGAGAGTTCACTCCCTGCTCACGTAGTATCGCTACTTTAGGTTTTACACCTGTGGCGATGTAAGGCGCTGCGATATCTTCGTTAACATCATAACTCAGTGCTGCGTGTAGACCTGGGTCTTGTGCATCTTGCTTCGCAGCGTGCTCTTGCTCAGCACATTCAGGGTTATCACGAAGCTTCTGCATTTCAAATGTGGTTTGTGCCCACATGGTGCGCATTGCAACTCGGCTATCCGTTAAGATAGCTGCGCCATCGCGGCTGAACTCGATGATATCGGTGCTATTTAGCGTACCTATGTCGTGAGTGATGTTTGATAAGTCAAACTGTGCCAACACCGCATTAACAGCTTCCATGTCGCTCTCTAGTACCTGAACAACACCACCAAGCTCTTCGTTGAATAGAACTGCGATGTCATTGCCACTAAGCTCATCAAGCGTAACGCTTACGCCTGTCTTTCCAGCAAACGCCATTTCGGCAACTGTGGTAAACAAGCCGCCATCAGAGCGGTCGTGGTAAGCTTGAATTAGCCCTTTTTCAATAAGTGCCTGCATGGCATCAAAGAAGCCTTTAAGACGCTGTGCACTAACAACATCCGCTGGGCTATCACCGAGCTGAGTATACACTTGGGCTAAACAGCTCGCACCCAAACGATTTTTACCTTCGCCAAGATCAAGCAATAACAAACGGCTTGCGCCTTTGTCTGTGCGTAACTGAGGCGTCACTGTCTTACGAATGTCTTTAACAGCACCAAACGCTGAGATAACCAGTGAAAGTGGAGATGTTACCGCTTTATCTTCACCGTTCTCATTCCACGCCGTTTTCATCGACATTGAGTCTTTACCAACAGGTATCGTTAGGCCAAGCTCTGGACAAAGCTCTTCACCCACCGCTTTTACCGCTTCGTAAAGACCTGCATCTTCGCCCGGGTGTCCGGCTGCCGCCATCCAGTTTGCCGAAAGCTTAATACGCTTGATATCGCCTATGTTTGCCGCAGCAATATTCGTTAGTGCTTCACCTACCGCAAGGCGTGCAGATGCACCATGCGATAGCAATGCTACTGGCGTACGTTCGCCCATAGACATCGCTTCACCGTGGTACGTATCAAATGCTGTGGCAGTTACCGCCACATCAGCTACCGGCACCTGCCATGGACCGACCATTTGGTCGCGACTTACAAGACCCGTTACAGAGCGATCGCCAATGGTAATTAGGAAAGTTTTCTCAGCAACCGTTGGCAAAGATAAAATGCGATTCGCCGCATCAGCTAATGTAATACCCGTATCATCTAATGCAGGAGAACTGACTTTTGCCGATTCTACATCGCGATGCATTTTAGGTGGTTTACCCAAAAGTACATCAAGAGGCATATCGATAGGTTTGTTATCAAACTGACTATCGTTAAGGTTTAGGTGTTGCTCGGCAGTTGCTTCACCAACCACAGCAAACGGAGCACGCTCTCTTGCACAAATCGCTTCAAACACTGGCATGTTTTCAGGCGACACCGACAATACGTAACGCTCTTGTGATTCATTACACCACAGTTCTAGCGGCGTCATACCAGGCTCATCAGACAGCACATTTCTAAGCTCGAAGTTACCGCCTCGACCGCCGTCATTAACTAACTCAGGCAATGCGTTTGAAAGACCACCAGCACCAACATCGTGTATAAACTGAATTGGGTTGTTGTCGCCTAACTGCCAGCACGCATCAATGACTTCCTGACAGCGACGCTCCATTTCCGGGTTGTCACGCTGTACAGATGCAAAATCTAAGTCTTCGTTCGATTGTCCAGACGCCATTGACGATGCAGCGCCGCCACCAAGACCGATATTCATTGCTGGACCGCCCAGTACAATTAGCTTAGCGCCAACTGTTATTTCGCCTTTCTCAATGTGGTCACGACGGATATTTCCTAAACCACCCGCTAGCATAATTGGCTTGTGGTAACCACGTACTTCAACGCCATTAAAACTATTGACTTCTTGCTCGAATGTACGGAAGTACCCGAGTAACGCAGGACGACCAAACTCATTATTAAACGCCGCGCCACCAAGAGGCCCTTCAAGCATGATATCAAGGGCACTTACAATACGCTGAGGCTTGCCATACTCGGCTTCCCATGGCTGCTCTAGGCCAGGAATACGTAAATTAGATACGGTAAAACCAACCAAGCCAGCTTTAGGTTTTGAACCTCGACCTGTTGCACCTTCATCACGAATTTCACCACCTGAGCCTGTTGCTGCGCCAGGGAAAGGCGAGATAGCGGTTGGATGGTTATGGGTTTCTACCTTCATCAAAATATCGATGTTTTCATGATGATATTCGTATTGATGTGACTGAGGGTTAGGGAAGAAACGTCCCGCTTGCCACCCTTCCATTACCGCGGCGTTGTCTTTATATGCCGAGTAAACGTGATCAGGTAACAACTCGTAAGTGTTTTTGATCATTTTGAACAGCGATTTTTCTTGGTCTTCGCCGTCAATGGTCCAGCTTGCGTTGAAAATTTTATGTCGACAGTGTTCTGAATTCGCCTGCGCAAACATATAAAGCTCAACATCAGTAGGATTTCTACCTAGCTTTGTAAAACTATCAAACAAATAGTCAATCTCATCATCTGCCAGTGCTAGTCCTAACGACACATTGGCATTTATCAATGCATCTTTGCCCTCACCTAGTACATCCACACTGGTGAAGGTGTTCGCTTCAGTATGTGCAAATAGCACTGCAGCATCGTCTGTGTTCGAAAATACAGATTCAGTCATGCGATCGTGGAGGAAGCTTGAAATTAAGGCAAAGTCGTTTTCAGTTATCTCACTCTCTGTCTCAATATAAAACGCACAACCACGTTCAATACGATTTATACTTTGTAGACTACAGTTATGAGCGATGTCGGTGGCTTTAGAAGACCAGGGAGAGATTGTGCCGGGGCGAGGTGTTATGAGGAAGAGGGTTCCAGTGGGAGTTTGTGCTTGCCTCGCGGGGCCGTAAGTGAGCAGCTTTTCCAATATTTCTATGTGCTGCTTGGACAAATCACCCTGGGAATCGACTAGGTGAACATATTCGCTATAAAGGTTTTTGACCTTAACGCCGGATTGACCCAGCTTTGCAATCAGTTTAGTTTGGTTAAACTCTGACAGTGCAGGAGCGCCTCGAAGGACCAACATATTGATTTACCTGGTTTGTTAGAAACAACGACCACCAATGCGACACGTTGCCTCTTGGATTGATGAGTATTTCGGCGCGGATTATAGAGTAAATATGATCACTTGATAACCTCATAACGCACTAACATGAAGTTTTTTTTAAACTTAGACGGTTTAATGACAATAAGACAGGGTCTATGCAGTTAATCGACTATAAAAAACGATTAAAAATTTTAGTTGTAATCACATTATCAATAGTCGTCATTGGCTGTGGTGTCCCTGCTGTGCAAACGGCTTTATCGACCTTGCTTGAGCGCAATTCACTTCGTGTAGGCACGGTTTACGGTGCTGCTACGTTTTACAATGGCCCTGAAGGCCCGCAAGGTTTTGAATATGAATTGCTTGCCGGTTTTGCCGACTTCTTGGGTGTAAGGCTCGACCTGTATCCATTTTACAGTTATGACGACATGCTGGAGCAACTCGAAGATGGCAACCTAGATATAGTAGCGGCTGGAGGGTCAATGACCGGCGCGCTCAACCCACGTTTTGACTATGGACCAACCTATCAACAAGTTGATCAATTACTGGTTTACAAAGCTGGGACGCAAAGACCTAGAGACATGGCATCAGTAGCCGATGACGTGGTGGTTGTTTCGGGTAGCAGTCAGGCACAGCTCTTGAAAGCTGCATCAAAATCTTCTACAAGTAAGTTCGATATCGACAAGCTTCTCATGACTGATGATTCAGACTTAGAAGAATTACTCCAGCAAGTTGCTAATGGCAGTATTACCTACACGCTAGCAGACAGCAATCGCCTTGCTCTTCAACGCAGGCGCTATCCTAATTTAGCCGTTGCTTTCAGCGTTGAGAAAGCTATGCCAATGGCATGGGCCTTACCCCTTGACCAGGATGATTCAGTAAAAGCCGCACTGATAGAGTATTTTGGGACAGTTCACCAGTCTGGTTGGTTTAAAGTGTTAGAAGACAAGTATTTCGGGCATATTCGGCAATTTGACTACGTTGACTCAAGAGCCTTTAAAGCAGCCGTCGAAAATAAGCTCGTACAATTTAAACCACTTTTTAAGCAGTATTCTGGTGAATTGGACTGGCGGCTTATCGCCGCCATGAGTTATCAAGAGAGTCACTGGGAAGTAGATGCCGTATCTCATACTGGAGTGCGGGGTTTGATGATGCTTACGATGGATACCGCCAATGACTGGAACGTGGACGACAGGACCGACCCCGAACAAAGTATTCGAGGTGGCTCTCGCTACTTTGCAAGCTTGTTAGGTCGGATTCCCGCGCGCATTCGTGAACCGGATAGAACGTGGATGGCGATGGCTGCTTATAACATCGGTATGGGACATCTAGAAGACGCTCGCGTGTTAACGGAAAGACAAGGAGGCAACCCTGATTTATGGGTAGATGTTAAACGACGCTTACCGCTGTTGCGTCAAAAAAAATACTATCGAACTACCAAATATGGATATGCAAGGGGCGATGAAGCATTACAGTACGTAGAGAATATCCGCCGTTATTACGATAGCCTTGTTTGGCTAGATGAACAAGGGTCCAATTGACACATCCCGTTTTGTGCTTAGCGCTAAGCCCCAACCTATACTGCACTAACCAATACTGAGCCACCTTTCACTGCGGTTCGTGTTTTTGCACATTTTTGCGCTCCTCCTATTGAATATTGTCATTTTGATGTCATTTATCTCATGTAATGTTTGATGCATGATCTTTGTAGTACTTGGTAAGAGTATCAAAATATCGTCAGTGCATTTGTGTTTAGGCACTACATATGAACACTGAACATGAACGCTACACATAGCCATTATGCTAAAGGCTGAACTGTGCAGGGTTGTGATTGTCGAACGCCATTACAAGCGATTGCAAGGAGAGTAAATGAAAAAAAACCGATTTATGAGAAAAGGAACGACATTGAGAAATAATAACAGACGTAGAATGTTGATAAAACGAGGCCATCAAAAAGTATTACAACGCCGCAAACTCTTTGTGACCAGCGATCTATTTACACAGCTAACCCGAACCCAGAGCTAATTTTCAGTCAAGTTTCTTCGCGCTTTTTTTGCGGCCTTTATTTCTTTTCTGCGCCTTTGAAAAAAACAAGATAGTTTGTCTGCACATTCATCAGCAAGTACACCCGACACGATATCTATTTGATGGTTTAAAGCAGGATGCTGCAGCAAATTCATTACTGAGCCAGCTGCTCCTGTTTTTGCATCTAATGCACCAAACACAACGCGCTTTACTCGCGCATGAACCAGCATGCCTGCACACATTGAACAGGGTTCAAGCGTAACGTAAAGCGTCGCATCAACTAAGCGGTAATTCTCAATACGTTGGGCAGCATCTTGTACAGCGCGTATCTCAGCATGGGCAGAGGGATCATGGGTTGTTATCGGTGCATTCCACCCTTCACCTACTATCTCGCCGTTGATGACAACGCAGGCACCGACAGGCACTTCGCCAATAGCTTCCGCTTTATCAGCAAGCAATAAAGCATGGCGCATAAAAGCGATGTCTTGTTCAGACGCAACGTGACCGCCGTCAGCACTTTCTCTATGTTCAATGGTAAGGCCCAGTTTTGAACGTTGACTATTTTCGTTATTCATTCGTCAAATTAACTATTTGGAGTGGTTAAATTTGTCACTATATTGTATTAGCATTTTCAACCGTCAGAGGTAACCCGTTATAAAATAGTGACTTTTGTCACTTGGCAACGTACTTGCAATCCTTGATGATAACTATACGCACTGCCTAACGTTGTTACACAAAACATGCTGCATGCAATAATCTGTTTGTCAGACTTGCTAGAATGGATATAGTAACAAAAGGGAAAGCGCAGTAAGTAGGAAAAAAGATGAATCGAGTAATATCAGGTAAATTACTACGTTTTCATCTACACTCTTTTAATGCAATCTTAGAGGGATACCACCGTGAATATGACCGCTGTTGCCATTGTTGCTATTTGTGCTTGGGCGCTTGTGAGCATTATAGATAGTGCAAAAGATAAAAGTAAAAAGAAGCTAAGTAGTAAAGAAACTGATGCTTACAAAGCAGAGATTGCCGAACTCAAAGAGCGAGTATCTGTGCTTGAAAAGATCGTAACCGACGAACGTTACGACCTTAAAAAGCAGTTTGCCGACTTAGAAAAAGACCGGGTAGCGTAAACCCATAGTTTGCTTCGGGGCGCCACGGTGCAGTAATGAGCTATTCTCCGTTACCCTATTGAGCTTGAAATGTAGGGCAACGGACACGAAGCGCAATTGCTGTTCAACTGCCTTCGAGAAGTTTGCGCTCCGCTCGCTCAACACGGCGAGGCTTTCCTGCTATGACGAGCACGTCGTGCGCTTGTAGCATCGCCGTTTTATCAGGGTCTTTTACCTCATTACCTCCCCTTCGGAGTCCTTTTACGGAAACGCGCATTTTTGCAAAATCAATCTCTTCAATTGTTTTACCCAAACAAGATGCATGTTCAGACAACACAATTGCATGGATAAACTCTAACTTGTCTTCGGTACCATAAGTAATTTCTGTCGTTTCGCCAGGATAGAAACCATGCATGTGGTCATAACGCCCTTTTCGCTCTGCGCGCACCCGTTTAAGAATTCTCGACATTGGTACGCCAGCATAATGCAATACTTGAGATACCAACATTAAACTTCCTTCTTGCAGCTCGGGGACCACCTGATTTGCTCCTGCGCTGTATAGACTGTCTAATTGATAGTCACGCTTTGTTCTAACCATTACGTCTACATTTTCAGCTAGCGTACGCGCTTGTGTAATGACTTGTTTGGCTTTGTCGACTTGGTCAAACGTAACCAACACTAACTTTGCCTCTTGGACATTCGCTCGAGTCAAAATGTCTTTCTGGCTAGCATCGCCGAAAAGTACGGGTTCGCCTGCATTACGGCTTTCTTGGACACGCACGGGATCCATGTCGATCGCTGCAAAATGAATTCCCTCCATATTGAGCATCCGAGCGACAGATTGTCCTACTCGTCCAAAACCACAGATGATAACGTGGTTATTTAGTGAGCCATGAAGTGCAGGCAGCGTGTCCTCGTCGTCGGGAAGCTCCCTATTTACAAGCCGTTTAGCAATCACCACACTGTTATTCATAAGCCAAGGGGTAAGTGCCATACTGATAACCCCCATGCACACAATAAGCGAAGACTGCTCGGACGTTAGCACACCGTGTGTTGTTGCCAATGCAGCAATAACAAAGCTAAATTCACCAATTTGGCAGAGTTTCACACCTGCTGACCAACCGTCAATCGCGTCAGTTTTCACGAGCAGCGATGCAGCGCGCACTAGTATCACTTTTACAATCATCAGAGCAAACACGCCAAAAATGATTTCAAATAAGCTGTCCCACAGTACGGCTAACTCAAGCTGCATACCCACTGTGACAAAAAATAGCCCCATAAGAATATCTCTAAAGGGGCGAATATCAGCTTCAAGTTGATACTTGTACTGGCTTTCCCCTAACATCATGCCTGCGAGAAACGCACCCAGTGCCATAGACAAACCAAAGTAATATGTAAGACCGCCCGCTAATAGGGCAATTAAAATAGTGGTAAGAACAAACAATTCATCGGTACGCGTTTTAGCCACTTCTCTAAATACCCAGGGAAGTAACCATTTCCCCACCGACATGAGTAGCGCGATAACAAAAACCCCTTTAAGCAATGCCTCGCCTAACGCGAGTGCAATACTTACTTCTTCCGTTTGTGCTAACAATGGAATGGCGATAAGAAAAGGCACCACTGCTAGGTCTTGAAACAACAATATACTCACGGCCAATTGCGTACGCCGGTTGTTTAAAATACCCATCTCTGTTGCTTGCTTTATTACAATTGCAGTGGAGCTGAGCGCAAGCGTACCTCCAATAATAATTGATGCACTTAAGCCGATACCTAAAACATACGGAACGCAGGTAAAAACCGCGGTTGTCAACAGCATTTGCCCCAACCCAACACCAAACACTAATGAACGCATTGCGAGTAATTTGGGAAGTGAAAATTCCAACCCCAGTGAGAATAGCAAAAACACAATTCCTACCTCGGCAAGGAGATGCATTTCTTGTGGATTAGCAAAGATAGTGAATACTTGAGGACCTGCCAGAATACCGGCGAAAAGATAAGCGAGAATGGGTGGCAAATGCATCCGTTTAAACAGCGCTACCGCGCATACGGATATAAACATTAAAACGACGATATTTAAAAAGCTGGTTCCCACAATACCTCCATGGCGTAAAACTGGCTGTTGAATCTCACTTATTTATGTTTTTCTTATAGTTAGCTAAAAAGTACCCACATTATTCATTAGTGCCGATTTACAACATCGTGACCTGTCAAAAAAGAGTTGGCATTCACCTTGCTAAATACCCTCTATAAATGCAAATCCGGCAAGTTTTGCCGCTGTAAAGCCCAAACCTTCTATCAACAATGGTGGTTGCTATTACAGAATCGTCAGGGCATTGACGCTAACTTTTTGCATACCGAAGCACATTTGCATAGAGGTATCACAATGGATTTTTCATCGTCAGTGTACGATAGCACACAACATGATAATTTTTACCCTGCAGAAAGTACGGGTAAATCACTTTCAGCAAGTGAACTGACCAATTTTGTGTCGCAGCTGCTTTCTACGATTGAATTACAAGAGTTAGGCGCATTATATTTTCAGCAGCTAAATATGCTGCTTCCCGTTGTAGGCTTCAGCCTTTCCGATTTTGACTCACGCTGGGTTTATGGCAATGCAAGAGTGTCATCAACACTCGTTGACCTGCCGCTTCAAGGCGCCCATTCGTTAAGCGGAGAGCAAGCACACGTTTATTATTACATTAGCTCACCACTGTCATTGTCGCAACGTGAGGCCCTCTTCCAACTTCATGATTTATTTGGAAAACAAGCTCGACATGCACTGATGCTCTTGCGCCTTCAGCAAACCGCAACAAAAGACAGTTTAACGGGCGTTGGTAATCGAGCAGGTTTTGAGCAAGCCATGGTCCGCCAATTAGGGTGGGCCCAACGCCACAACGATCCCTTTGCATTATTGGTGATCGACTTAGACAATTTTAAGCATGTAAATGATAATTACGGACACAGCGAAGGCGACAAAGTACTTGTACAAGTTGCTTCGTTTCTTACGCAGGTGTTACGGGATGAAGATGAAGCGTTTCGCTTTGGTGGTGACGAGTTTTGCTGCGTACTTGATTGCCAAACACAGCAACAGCTTTCCTGCGCTGCCCAGCGTATTCATATGAGTATCAATAACTCCCAGTATTTAACCAAACTTGGTATATCCTGCAGCCTAGGTGGAGCAGTTTATCGAGAAGGCGACACGGCAGAGAGCTTATTTGACCGTGCTGATTGCGCTTTATACAAGGTCAAGAACACGGGCAAGAACAGTTACCACGCCGCCTAGGGAAACAACAATGGTGTCGGCAATATACTGCCGCCTAATGCAAAGCTTAACTACTGTTTGTTGCGCTAGCGTGTGTAGCGCAGAAATGTATTGCTAGGCCTTATTATCAATTACGCGAAACGCAATACTACGCATCGTGAACCGTAAATACGACGCCAATATCGCCGTTGTGCGGGTGTAAATACAAACAACGCCCCTTAGCAATCACCGCCACCGGAGCATCATCAACAAATACAACGGGAACGCCACTTCGTTCCCATAAAGGTACCTGCCATACTTTGAACCAGTCTTTTAGCGTTTTTGACACTGTTGAGCCAACGGGCTTTACCTTCAACGATCTCATATTCGTTTTTAACACGATATCACCTTGAACACGCTTGTCATTAAAACACACCTGGACACTTCCATTTAGCCAAGGTAGTTGACAAATAACTCCCGCAGTAAGACACAGCGAATTCTCAATGACCGAAGTGTTTCTTTCAACCCAATACAGATCGCCTTGAAAGCGCGCGACTTTTCCCCATTGGAAAGTTACCTCTGGCGTTGCATCTTGTTGGGCACTTAGCATCGCCAGTATCTCGTTAAGCTGCGCTTTTGATGGCACTAGCTGTCTGTGCTGCGTGAACCACGCCCTAACAACAGCAGCGCGTAAAGCAACACTTAATGCGTTTAGCTTTTCGCCATTGAGCTGGTCTTTGATTTGCTCAATATCTTGCAAATGTGAACGCGCCGTGTTGTTCACCAACGCTGTCTGCTCAGCGCATAGCTGTGCACTTCGCCCAACTGTTTTTGTTAACTGTGGCCATCTAGCGGTTAACTGTGGGATAATTTCATTGCGTAAGAAATTTCTGTCGAAGCTATTTTGGTTATTGGACTCATCTTCCACCCACTGAAGATGATTTTCTTGAGCGAATTGCAAAATATCGTTTTTTTCAACACACAACATTGGCCTTAATACAAGGACACCTTCCCGGCGTTGAGCTTCTCCCATTCCTGATAGCCCTTGAGGCCCAGCACCGCGCTTAAGCTGGAGCAACACGGTTTCAAGCTGGTCTTCTGCGTGTTGACCCAATAACAAGGCTCCACCTATTTCTTGGCACACACCAAGCAAAACGCGATAACGGGCTTTGCGTGCTTCCGCTTCTAGGCTTTTCCTCGCGCTGTTATCAACATCAACGTGGTGGAGGTGAAAGGTGATATCGTGCAGACGACATTGCAACTCACAATGACGAGCCCAGTCATCGGCATTGTCGCTTAGTCCATGATGAACGTGCACAGCATGGACAGGACAGTGATATAGCTCTCGAAATTCAACCAAGGCCTGCAAGAGAACAGATGAGTCAACACCGCCGCTGTAGGCAACAACAAGCGGTGTTGTAAGAGAGAGGTGGGCATCATTAAGTGAGTGAGTAATGCGTTGACCAATATATTCGCTCAACGGGTGTAATTGACCTATCACTTACCAACGATGCCTTTCATAAATAATGGTGTTTAAGGGCTTAGCAATAACCAAACGACATCAAGCGTGCGTAACGCTCTTCCATCAGTTTCGTTTTATCAAGTTCTTTCAGCTGATTTAGCTGCTGTTTGATAACAGCCTTAAGGTTAGCAGCCATGCCATTGTGGTCGCGATGAGCACCGCCTAGAGGCTCTTCAACAATGTTATTAATTAGGCCAAGCTCTTTAATTTGAGGTGCACTCACCCCCATTGCTTCTGCCGCCAGAGGCGCTTTCTCGGCGCTTTTCCACAAAATGGATGCGCAGCCTTCTGGTGAAATAACCGAGTAAGTAGAGTACTGCAGCATGTTCACGCGATCGCCAACACCGATTGCCAGTGCACCGCCCGAACCACCTTCACCGATAACAGTACACACAATCGGGACTGTCAATTCAGCCATTTCGAACAAATTTTTCGCAATGGCTTCACTTTGGCCACGCTCTTCCGCGCCTACACCTGGGTATGCTCCTGGCGTATCAATAAAGGTGATAATAGGAAGACTGAAGCGCTCAGCCATCTTCATAAGGCGAAGCGCTTTGCGATATCCCTCTGGCTTTGGCATACCGAAATTACGTTTGATCTTCTCATGGGTATCTCGCCCTTTTTGATGACCAATAACCATAACAGGCTGATCATCCAGCATGGCAGGGCCGCCAACAATGGCTTTATCGTCAGCAAAAGCACGATCGCCAGCAAGCT
>CAYVST010000045.1:0-27785 GCA_964454185.1 uncultured Alteromonas sp. | reverse complement strand
CCTTAACTCTGCTTTCGTTTTGCATCTGTCACGCCTTTAAGCTGTCGTAAACGCGAAAGAACCTTAGACACTGTATCCAAGTCTTGTACTTCGATAGAGATTGTAATAAGCGCGGTTTGTCTGTTTTTGTCGCTTAGGCTGTTTACACCCAATAGCGGCACATTTTCATTTGCCAATACGGTGGTTATGTCACGCAATAAGCCCGTTCTATCATGGCAGAAAATATCAATACCAGTTTCAAAACCCACTTTCAGTTCTTCAGACCAGTTGACCTCAATTTGGCGTTCCGGGTGTTGTGATAACAAATGCTGTAGCTGATCACAGCTTTCCTTGTGCACGCTAACACCTCGTCCTTGAGTGATATAACCCAAAATAGGCTCGCCCGGCACGGGTTTACAGCAGTTCGCCAACTGACTCATTAGATGGCCTACACCCTGCACCACCACAGCGTCTTTTTTGCCGCTGCCTGCTGCGGTTTTGCGCGTTCTTACCTTAGGACTTATTTCAGGCTCTTCTTGAACAGGCTCCTGAAGGTGATGAATAAAATTGATGACCTGCATAACGCGCACATCACCAGCACCTACCGCCGTATAAAGATCGTCCACGCTCTGTAAGTTAAACTTTTCAAATGCCTCAGTTGGCACTTTGGCGGGCAAGTGTGCTCGTTGAAGTTCGCGCTCTAACAGCTCTTTACCCGCCGCTAAATTTTTATCGCGATCTTGCTTTTTGAAGTACGAGTGAATGGTGGCGCGGGCACGCGAAGAATGCACATAACCAAGCCCCGGATGCATCCAGTCGCGGCTCGGATTTGGCTCTTTACCCGTGAGAACTTCTATTTGATCGCCACTTTGCAACAAGTAGGTAAAGGGCACAATACGGCCATTTACTTTAGCACCAATGCAGCGGTGGCCAACATTACTGTGAATATAGTAAGCAAAATCAAGGGGCGTGGCACCTTGCGGCAAGTCAATAACGTCGCCTTTTGGTGTGAACACATAAACCCGATCATCAAACACTTGGCTGCGCAGTTCTTCAACCAAATCACCGGATTCCGCCACTTCTTCTTGCCATGCTAATATTCGGCGAAGCCAATTGATACGCTCATCGTAACCTGACTGCTTGCCCGTACTGCCCTCTTTATACTTCCAATGCGCAGCGACACCTAGCTCAGCATCTTGGTGCATTTGTTGTGTGCGCATTTGAATTTCGACTGATTTACCCTCTGGGCCAACAATCACTGTATGAATTGATTGATAACCGTTGGGTTTGGGCGTGGCAATGTAATCATCAAATTCATTGGGTAAGTGCTTAAAGTTAGCATGTACAGTGCCCAGCGCCGCATAACAGTCTTGCAGGCGCTCTGCGATAATTCGCACCGCACGTATGTCGAAAAGCTGCTCGAAAGTAAGCCGCTTTTTTTGCATCTTCTTCCAAATACTGAAGATATGCTTGGGGCGACCGTACACCTCAGCGCGTATATGCTCTCTGTCAAGCAAGCCTTGTAAGTCGCTAACTATTGTATCTATGTATTGTGCACGCGCTTTTCGCTTGCCGTCTAGCTGCTGGGCTATCTGCTTGTAGGTAATTGGATGTAAATAACGAAAAGCAAGGTCTTCTAACTCCCACTTAAGCTGGCCTATGCCTAGACGATTAGCAAGTGGCGCATAGATGCTTGCACACTCTCGGGCCACCATAACACGGGTTTCTTCATCCGCCTTTTTAACTTGCTGAAGTGCACAAATGCGTTCTGCCATTTTTATCACCACAGCACGCACATCTTCTACCATGGCCAGTAGCATTCTTCGTATGCTATCGATATGCTGTTCGTCCGATTTTTCAGCGAACCCTGAACCATTAATTTTGCGCGCATGAAGCGACTTGATAGCATCCATGCGGCGCACGCCCACCACAAGGTCGCGTATTTCACCGCCAAATTCCTCGAAGATGTCGTCCTCACTCAACGCGTGTTGTTCGCAGTATGGAAACACTAATGCAGCCTGTAAGGTGGCATCATCCATGTTAAGCTGACATAAAATTTCTACCATCTCCTGACCCACAAGGAGTCGTTCAGGTATGGCTGAGACCGCCGTAAGCTTTTCTTTGGTCTCGGCGCTCAAATTCAAACTGTCTAACCACGCTTCAAATGGTGGTCTATCGGCTTCGTGTACCTTACGTGTTGATACCATATCCGTTACTCGTTACTGCTACGCTGCGTAAATAAAGCCATCATTTCCATATGATGTGTGTAGGGGAACATTTCTGCTACCCCCGCCTTTTCAATCTGATACCCGCCTTCTATCAATATCTTGGCGTCTCTGGAAAACGTACTAGGATTGCAAGAAACATACACTATCGCTTTTGGTGGTGCTTGTACAAGGGCGTGACAAACCGTCAAGGCCCCTTCGCGAGACGGGTCAAGCAACACTTTGTCAAATCCCGCCTTAAGTGAATGCGTTACATTGTCTTTGTTCGATAAATCTAAATGGTGCCAATCAACAGTAGCAATGCCCTGTTTAAGTGCATTTTCTTTAGCCCGCGTCACCATTTCCGCGACCCCTTCAATGGCTTGTACGCTAGCCCCCGTTTTAGCAATTGGCAGTGTAAAGTTACCCAAACCACTGAACCAATCAGCAATACGCTCACCGCGTTGTGGCGCCAACCAAGCAAGTGCCTGGGCGATCATTTTTTGATTTACTGGCCCATTAACTTGAATAAAATCGTTAGGTGAAGGATTTAGGGTAAAACCTTCCGCTGTTGCAATCGACACATCAACGGCTGTTTGCCCTTGCACTCGAAGCGGTGTTAATACGCCTTTTTTATTCTCTAGCACAACTTGAACATTGTTAAGCAACGCAAAATCAACGAGGCTTTCAATAAGTTCGTTTTCGAGGGCTTTCGTGTGCTTAATGGTAACTTGCGCGATGTTATCGCCCGCCACCAGCACAATATGCCCTATATGCTTAGCGCTTTCGAAGCCTTCAAGCGCTTCGCATAGGGCTTTCGGTAACGTCTTGAGTGGGTCCACCAATATTGGGCAAGTATCAATATTCACAACCTTGTTACTGCCCGATTCACGGAAGCCAAGTTTAATGCGGTTGATGTTTCTCGCATCGATAGCAAGTCTTGCTTTTCTTCTATATTGCTCACGGTTGCCCGATAGCGGCGGCTGCCAAATAATAGGGTCCATCGCCAGCTGTCGCATAAGCATGTCTTTTAATGCTTGGTCGCGATGCAACAACGCCGCTTCTGCATTGATATGCTGTAATTGACATCCGCCGCACTGTTCAAATACCGGACAAAATGGCGTGACCCTATCAGAGGAGGCATTGACTACACGACTTACACAAGCGTTGGCTACCTGCTTTTTACTAGCCGTTATCTCTATCTCACAGGTTTCATTTGGTAGCGCACCTTCGACGAATATCACCGGATTTCCACGCACCACTCCTTGCCCCATCCAATCTAGTGCATCTATTGATACCACGTTTTTTTGGGAAACATGTTCAGACGTTATGTTCGAACCCTGTGCATTAACATCTGGCTGTTTTTCAGATACAGGTGATTTTTTGAAACGCACACCAGCAACCTGTGCATTAGCATTGGTGCGTTTTTTAGCGCCTTGCGCAGCGCTCTTCTTTTGTTTATCGCGCGATTGCTTAAACAGATTTGCCAAGTGAATCTCCGGTGGCAGAAATGTATTTAAAGGGTTTCAAGGATGACAGTGGCAACAGCGTAATGCTGTTCGTCTGAAATACTCACTACAGCGCGAGTAATACCTCTCGCTTCACAACGTGATGCAAACTCACCAGAGAAACGTAAGTGAGGTGCACCCAACTCATCGTTTGTCACCTCGATATGTTGCCAGCTGATGCCGTTGCCGATGCCTGTGCCTAACGCCTTTACCGCCGCTTCTTTTGCCGCAAACCGCTTAGCCAGAAACCGCATGGGTGTTTTATGTTCGCAAAATTGTTGATATTCAGCAGGAGTAAGTACACGCTTTGCTAGGCGCTCGTTTGCGGTATCGCCATCGCTAGAGCGGCTACTTAACCGCGCGATTTCAATAATATCAGTTCCTAAACCTGCTATTGCCACGTGAAAGCCCCACCTTTTTGCGTTTTCTAGATACCTGCGCGTGCTTCTAACATGAGCTTACGCATATCGGAAACTGCAGTATGTAGCCCATCGAACGCCGCACGAGCAATAATAGCGTGACCAATGTTTAGCTCGATTAACTGTGGTATCGCCGCAATCGGCTTTACATTGTGGTAATGCAAACCATGACCCGCATTCACTTTAAGCCCTAAGCTATCGGCATACTCAATGCCTTCAATTAAACGTGCTAGCTCTTTCTGTTGTTCATCTTCACTGGTGGCCTCTGCATACTGGCCAGTATGAATTTCAATGTAAGGCGCGTTACACTTAGCGGCGGCATCAATTTGTGCCTTGTCAGCATCAATAAATAACGACACCAAAATATTGGCCTTGGCTAGCCTGTCACAAGCCGCCTTAATGGTGTCAAAGTTACCCGCTACATCCAGTCCCCCTTCTGTCGTCAGCTCTTCGCGCTTTTCAGGCACTAGACAACAAAAAACGGGGTTAACTTCCTCAGCAATGGCTAGCATTTCATCGGTGACGGCCATTTCTAAATTCAAACGCGTATTAATGGTTTGCGCTAAAAGGCGCACATCTCGGTCTTTAATATGGCGGCGATCTTCGCGAAGGTGTACCGTAATTCCGTCAGCGCCTGCGCGCTCTGCGATATCTGCTGCATGAACTGGGTCAGGGTAATGGGTACCACGCGCATTGCGAAGTGTTGCGATATGGTCGATGTTAACGCCTAAGAGAATCGTGCTCATTTCACCACCTGGGTTTTGAAGGCTGAATAAGGGAGACAGCCAAAAAATTTACTAATAAAGTCGCGCAATTGTAGCAAAGTTTTGAGGCTACAGCGGCGTAAAAACTATCCGTTAACAGAAAATAATGTAATGAATACGAGGGGCTAGCCATTCTTTGAACGCGGGGAAATGCGCTAGCGACTTTTTGACATGAATAATTCGCGACTCTTAAGCGGTTTTTCACCAATAAGTGGTTTTAATAAGTCGCGACAAAGGACTTTAGCGACTTTCTTGCTAAGTGGAGTAAATTCCCCCTGTGCGAGGGAAAGTAAAGCCGTACCGGGAAAGCCTCTATTTCCTTGGATATGCTCGGGCATTAGTACAAAGCCTGCATCAGCTTGAAAGTGGTAGCTGCCGTTTTCTTCAATGGGCATTTCATATTCAACATCGGTTGTAAAATCAGGCAATAGCCCCATTTCATCTAATAATGCAAATTCGAACTGACGCAATGTAATCTCAATATCGCCTTGCTCACTTAATGACATAAGCGCTTGTTCGTAAGCACTGAACACGCCATCACTGGCAAGTCCGTTTGGCATTATCCTGTTGGCAAGTTCATTGACGTACATAGCACAAAACAGTGGAGTTCCTACGAGGGGGATTGAGGGCGAGACACTTTCAACATGCGATAAGTTTTTTAAATCAGACTTGCCTCTTAATTGAACACGCAATTGCTGGAATGGCTGCAACAAGCTCTTTTTATCGGATTTACTGTTTTTAACGCCCTTGGCCACTGCGCTTATCCGTCCTTCTTCAAGGGTGAAAAAATCTACAATATAGCTCGTTTCGCGATAAGGGCGACGGTGCAGTACATAGGCATTGAGCCACTCGTTGTTCATACATGTCCCACGTTGTTACTCTCGCATTCACATGTTATCAGCGCTAGCTTCGCTTAATGCGCACCACTTTCATGGTTTCAAATTCAATACCCGCAACGTCTTGTACTTGTCGATAGTAAGTTACGTTGACTCGCGCCCCTTTTAAGCTTTGATATTGCTGCTTTCGGCGATAAATAAATGGCACATCAATACCTTCAAGCATAATAGTGTGACGAACCCAATCACTGTCTTTCTCTTCACGTTGGACATGCGACACCACCTTAGCATTGTCAGTCTGATTTAGCTGTTGGTGTTTCTCCACCAGTTTTTGCCGCTCACTTTTCACGTTAGCCACTCCTCGCGCTTTTGCTAGCATGCCTCGATCTGTTCAACGATAAGTTGAACCGATTCTTGACCGCGAAACACGTTGATATCAAGACGGTAGGCTATGTGAACCCGCTTAACCATCGCGTTAGGCCAAAGGTTTAAATCAACATTAAACGCAATCGCATCAATTTCATTGTTCCCATCACTTTTAAGTACCATCTTTAAGTGCTTTTTTCCAACAAGCCTCTGGTCTAACAAAGTAAATCCACCATCAAACAAGGGGGACTCAAACCCTTGCCCAAAGGGGCCTGCTTGGCGTAGTTGATGAGCAAATGGCAAACACAATTCGCTGTCTGTTAGGTCTCCATCAGACAGCAGCGCGTGGTTTCCATCAAGCTTCGCTATATGTTGACTTGCAATGGCAGTAAAAGCAGATTCAAAGTCCTTTAAATTAGCAAGAGGCAAACTTAGTCCAGCAGCCATAGCATGACCGCCAAATTTGTCGATAACACCAGGGAATCGCGTATTAACCTCATCAAGCACGTCGCGAATATGTACGCCAGGTATAGAGCGTGCTGAACCTTTTATGATTTGCTCATCTTGATGCGCAAAAGCAATAACCGGCTTTAAGTACTTCTCTTTTAAACGACCAGCAACAATCCCTATTACACCCTGATGAAAATCTTCTCGATATACGACCAACGCATCTGGCATATCACCTTCGTTCAACGCCATACTTTCAAGCGTTTGCTCAGCTTGCGCTTTCATGCCCGTTTCAATTTCTCTACGTTCTTTGTTCAGCGCATCAAGTTCTGCCGCAATCATTCTGGCTTGTATAGTTTCTTCTTCGAGCAGGCACGCAATACCTTGAGACATGTCATCTAAACGACCAGCGGCATTTAAGCGCGGCCCTATGACAAACCCTAAATCGGTTGACGTTAGGTGCGCACATTCACGGTTTGCAACTTCAACTAACGCCTTAATACCGGGACGACACTTACCAGCGCGAATGCGCTGTAAGCCTTGATGCACTAACACACGATTGTTTTTATCAAGCGCAACCACATCGGCAACGGTCCCCACAGCCACAATGTCCAACAACGCCGCTAAATTTGGTGATGGTATAGCTGTTCTTTCAAAGTATCCACGCGCTTGCAGCTCGGCTTTAAGTGCCAGCATGATGTAAAAAGCCACACCAACACCTGCGAGGTTTTTTGACGGGAAATCACAGCCTGGTTGGTTAGGATTTACTATCGCATCAGCATCAGGTAATACATCACCTGGCAAGTGATGATCGGTAACAACAACACGTATTCCCTTCGCTTTTGCATGGGCAACCCCATCGATGCAAGAGATGCCATTGTCCACTGTCACGATAAGTTCCGCCCCTTGCTCAGCAGCCACATCAACAATGGGTACGCTCAAGCCGTAACCAAAATCAAAGCGATTCGGAACAAGATAATCAACATTAACATAGCCCATCATTCGCAAAGCAAGAATACACACAGAAGTACTGGTTGCGCCGTCAGCATCAAAGTCACCCACGATAATGAGCTTTTTGTTCTGCTCAACAGCATTACCTAATATACGCGTTGCCTCTGGCATTCCTTTGAGTACGTTAAAATGTGTTAGCCCCTTTAAACCATTTTCTAAGTCCTCAATGTGCGTAACATTGCGACCGCGATAAATTCTATCAATAACAGGGTGGAGATCAGCGCTTAACGTCGTATTTGTTACTTCTCTACGTACAATGGGCAATATCATGAAGTGTCACTATTTTTTGTTAGATGCGTGGTGTGTTGAAACCAACTTATGCACAAGGGTCCTATGTGTTAGAGCAATGAGGCGCTAGGAAGGCTCGAACGCATTGTCTTTCCGGAATAGTACCTCATAAACGCAAAAAACGCACAGTGTGCGTTTTTTTGTATAAGCGTTTTTAAAGTGGCAAAGCTATTCTGCTTGCTCAAGTACTTGTACTAGTAATTCAGCAGGTTGATAACCTGGAATTAGAGAACCATCGGGAAGAATAATATTTGGTGTACCGTTCACTCCCAGCTTTTGACCTAGCATATATTGCTCGGCGACCTTATTTTTACAACTTGCGCTAGCCACGTTGTCGCCAGCCTTTGCATTGGTTAGTGCCTGCTGAGGGTTAGCTGCACACCATACAGAGACCATGTCTTCATAGTTTTCACTATTAAGACCTGAGCGAGGAAACGCTAGATATTGTACCGTTATGCCATTGTCGTTTAATTCACCAATTTCGTTGTGAAGTTTACGACAATAGCCACACGTTATATCGGTAAAAACAGTAATAACATGCTTTTCCTCTTTAGCCTTGAACGTAATTGCAGAAGAAGCCATATCTTTCACACCATCAAGACGAAGCGAAGTTAATGCTACTTCTGTTTCATTTCGCATATCTTCGTCGATATTGAAAACCCGTGCTTGCAGCAAAAATTCGCCGTTTTCACTTACATAAAAAAGGCCACGGTTAGTCGATACCTGCACTAGCCCCTTAACAGGAGAATCAACAAAACTGTCAACGTCCAACCCAAGTTTGGTCGTTAATTTTTCACGAATGGCCGCCTCATCTGCAGCGTGTGCAACAACACTAAGAAGACTACTTGCGATGATGGCGCTAGCAACCAATACTCTTTTTACAGCTTTCACTTAACTACTCCACTAAAACTCATAAACGGTGTGCCTTTAAACACATTCATCTTGAACTGAATGATAACAAGACAATTGCGATGCACGCTGATAATTATCAGACCTTATCAACACACTAAAAATTTCATTTGTTACTCAACCCGCTGTTTATAGAACAACAGAGCATGTAAAAATTGAATATATTCAGTACTCACTCGATTTCGGCTTATGCTACCACACACCACCGTTAACAAAATACAGGGAAATGGTTACTCGTCGCAAGGCTGGGCGCATAAACGAATTTATCCCCTAGGATGATGGCTATGAATAAGGGTTTGCAAGCGCTCTGTTGCTACATGGGTATAAATTTGTGTGGTAGACAGATCGCTATGTCCTAATAACATTTGAACAACCCTGAGGTCGGCACCATGGTTAAGTAAATGCGTTGCAAACGCATGACGCAATGTATGTGGTGACAAGTGTTGTTCAATGCCAGCCTTAACGGCGTAATATTTAATGCGATGCCAAAACGTTTGCCGCGTCATTTTTTGACCGCGTTTACTCAAAAAAACCACATCAGATTGCTTACTGGCTAAAACAGGACGAGCCGTTTTAATATAGGTTAGCAGCCATTCTATAGCTTCTTCACCAAGAGGCACAAGACGCTCCTTATCCCCCTTCCCTACGACCCTCACGACACCTTGTTGCAGGCTCACCTGGTCCATCGTTAGGCTAATGAGCTCACTTACTCGTAAACCTGTTGCATACAGCACTTCAAGCATGCTCTTATCGCGGCATTCTATAGGGTCATCGGGCTGTGGCGCAGCCAACAAATCTTCAACCTGTTGTTCAGATAAAGACGCGGGTAACGATTTAGGTGTTTTGGGGCTAGCTAGCGCTGAAACAGGACTATCAACACGAATTTGTCGGCTAATTAAGTACACGAAAAACGCTCTTATTGCGCTAAGCGCGCGCTGCGTGCTGCGCGGCGAAAGCCCTTTATCAAATCGGTAGGCCAGATAATCTTGAAGCTGCTCTGTGGTGAGTATCGCAATATCTTTTACGCCCTGATTATTACTGTGGATAGCGAGTTTAGTGAGGTCGGTTCGATAACTTTGTTGAGTATTGTCAGATAAGCCTTTCTCAAGCCAAAGCATCTCGATAAAAGCATCAATATGTGCCTGACTAGCGGCAGGCACATAGGTGAGTTCACGTTCGCTTTTGTTCATCTAGAAACCGCGCTTTTGTTTTATGAGCTCGTAAGCAGACTGTATGTCTTGTGCTTTTTTCTTAGCAATTTCCATCGCTTGCTCTGGCAATCCCTTCGACACAAGCTTGTCAGGGTGATGTTCTGACATCCTTTTCCTATAGGCGCGTTTAATGACTTTTTCATCGTCGGAGGCAGCTACACCGAGAATGCGATAAGCGTCATCAAGACTTTGTTGCTCTGAATAGGCATGTTGCTGATCACGAGGACCCTGTTGGTTGCCACCCGCCGAGTGAGTTCGTCGCCCTGAACGCTGACGAAAGCGAATTTCAGCTTCATACATCGATATGAGGTAATCGAGGTCACGGCGCCTAAAGCCTAGTGGTTTAGCCACTTTTTCCAGTACGGTATATTCTTCTTGTGATAATGCCCCGTCAGCAAACGCTGACTGTATTAGAATCTCAAGAAAAACCTGCAGTATATCGCGTCGTCCATGGGTTGCTTCGTAAAACCCCTTTAACGTTTCAACCAGTGGAAAATCACGCGCTTTTCCCTCCCGAAACGCGTCTTGTGCTTCTCGACGCGCATCGCCAGTTAACTGCATTTCATCCATTAGCGCCGTAGCAATCTGAATTTCTCTGTTTGTAACCTTGCCATCTGATTTTGCCAGGTGTCCCAGCGCGCTGAACAAGCTATGAAAGAAAATAGCTTGCTGCTTTAAACTGTTTTGATCGCTAAAAAACCGTCCAAAACCGCCCAGTTGATTAAAGTCTTGGCTGTATGCTTTATCAAAAAAATGTCCGACAAGCAGACCTAAAATTGCGCCCGGTATCTTCAAAAACATAAAACCAAACAAAGCGCCGAGGATTTTTCCCCACATAGACATGAACGCGTACTCCATAAATTACTGGTTTAATTGCCGTGCGGTTGCTAATTAGGACAACGTGCGCTTCCTTCGCCAAACGCAACTAGTGGGCGTTTTCGACGGGGTTATACATTATCAAAACGGCGTTAACTCGATTCACTATATCAAAGCGATGTATCAATCCAAATAAGATGTAGGTGTGGATGATGTAATTTCAACCTTTTACATGCCGGTCTGCGACACCACACGTGCATATTTGATAACTGCGTTTTTACTAGAACAAAAAACCAACAACAACGCTTAGTAGACCAACGGGTCCAAAATAAAACTCAAATATTATGCATTTTTTCACTTCAATGGTTGGTTATTGTGCGAGAAGTGCTTAGAATTGAGCGCTTAATTATTTTAATTGCGCAACAATGGTTTCGACAGCCATTGAGTGAGACGCAAAAGAATATAACCGAACTATTCCGGACGCTTATCGTCTTAGCTGGGTTTAAGAGCAATTTACAACAAATAGGCCTTCCATTAACGCATGAAAAAAACCTGCGCCATCTTTGTTTGTGCGACACTACTACCGAGCGTCGCGTTTGCACAGGACACCATCAATTCAGCATCTTCTTCTGCTTCTGGTTCTACCGCAGTGCCTCTTGGGTTTTGCTCTGTAGAACCTGTTACCTTCAGCAGTAAGGCACTTATGCCAAGAGGGCATGTTAAAGTTGAAGCTGATCGTACCGAGATCATTGAAGATAAGGTGGCACTTTTTTCGGGTAATGTGGATATCACATCGGATACCGCGATAATTCAAGCAGCTCAAGCACAAGTGAACGGCAACGGTAAAGATTTAATCGCAAAAGGTGATGTGGTTTACCAAGATGCGCAATTGAAAGTAGAGAGTGATTCAGTGTCTTTACGTTCTGAAGAAGAACGCTTGGAAATGGTTAATACGCGATATCAACTCACCGGTTTCATCGGTCAAGGTGTTGCTAATGATATTGTGCTGGATACCGATACCGGAATTGTGCTCAAAGAGGTGAGTTTTACCACCTGCCCCGATGGCGAAGAAGACTGGTTAATTCGCGCCAGCGAAATCAGTTTAGAGAAAGGTACGGTGTGGGGGCAGGCCAAACATACCCGCTTCTATATTGCCGATGTGCCCGTTTTCTATTTGCCCTATTTTGCATTCCCAGTGAGTAATGAACGACAAACTGGCCTTCTTTTTCCAGAATTAACCAGTTCAAGACGAACCGGTGTTGACTTCACTCAACCTTTTTACTGGAACATTTCGCCTAATTACGACATGACAATATCGCCGCGATTAATGACGCGACGTGGCGTACAGCTTAACACTGAATTTCGTTACCTCACCGAACGCAGCCAGGGTAAAGCATACATAGAGTATTTGCCTAGCGATTCAGATATAGATGGAAGCCCTGACCGTTACTTTTACCGACTGGAACATCAAGGGCTCATTGGCAGCAATTGGCTTCTGAATGTTGATTTCAATGGACTGAGTGATAACAACTACCTGCTGGATTTAGGGTCTGATTACTACAGCCGAGCCGATACCCATTTATACCGCAGTATTGGATTGAGTTACTATTCAGAAAACCTGTCGCTTAATATGCAAGTAAAAGACTTCGAGGTACTAGGTAATACAGCTGATAGCTATCGCGCTCTACCAGAATTAAAAATGAATTACAGCAAACCGTTAGGAAAATATGTTGAATTCAATTTAGACTCAGAACTCGCGCATTTCGACAACACTTCAGACACTGCACCAACGGCAACGCGTTTTCATATCGCGCCGACGCTATCAGTTCCTCTTCGTTCAGCATGGGGCGAGTTCATTGCAGAGACAACGCTGTTTCAAACTATTTATCGTCAAGAAAATGTTGAAGGCACTGAACTAGACGAAAAAGTAGAGCGGACCTTGGGGCAGGCTCGGCTATATGGTTCATTGTTCTTTGAACGTGAAAAGTCGTGGTTTAGTGACGACCTCTCAATGACGTTAGAACCTAAGGTTCAATATTTGTACACGTCATATGAAGACCAGACCGCTATCGGTTTTTACGACTCAACACCGCTACTTACCGATGTTGAAGGGCTGTTCAGGGGTCAAGAGTTTACTGGGCTAGATAGAATCAATGACAATAACCAGATAACACTTGGTGCAACAACCCGCATGTTAGATAAAAACAATCGGGAACAATTTGTGTTTAGCATAGGTCAGATATTCTACCTTGAAGATAACAAAGTGGTCGCCGCCACCAAGAATCAAGACCGCTCGGCACTGGCCGCAGAAGTCGATTGGCGCATAAACAATAACTGGTTCTTCCATACCGATGTTCAAGTAACAACTGAAACCGAAAAAGTAGACCTGAGTAGTATTGGCGTAGAGTACCGCCAAGATGCTTCGCGCTTTATTCAGGTAAGCCACCGCTATGTTAGAGACTTAAGTGGCGAAACTATAGACCAAATTGGCGTGTCTGCGAGTTGGCCTATTAGTGAAAACTGGCAATGGGTAGGAAGAAGTTATCGCGATTTAGAACGCAATCGAAGTGTAGAAACCTATGCGGGTATTCAGTACGAATCGTGTTGTTGGGCAATTCGTGTGGTTGCACAACGTAGCCTGAACAATCGCTTTAATGCGGTTGGAGAGCAAACGACGGATGATTTTGATTCAGGCATATCGCTTGAGTTTATTTTCAAAGGCATTGGGTCATCTGGCACCCGCAGAAGCATGCTGGAAGACGGTATGTTTGGCTATCGACAGCCTTATAGTTTAAATTAACCCGCAGTTGAGCGAAGAAAGAATAAGCTCAAATGTAATTAACCAATAATAAAAGAGTGTGTATGAAGTTCATTACCCGAGCATTAATGTTAGGTGCCCTGCTCTCGTTTAACAGTGTTGCGCAAGAAGTATTGCTAGACCGTGTGGCGGTTATTGTCGACCAAGGCGTGGTGTTAGAAAGCGAGATTAAAGACCTTGTTCAGGAAGTTAAAAGAAATGCAGAGGCCAATAATCAGCAGCTGCCTTCAGACCGCGCACTAAGAACGCAGGCTATTGAGCGATTGATCACAAAAAATCTTCAGTTGCAGATGGCTGAGCGCATGGGTATACAAATCAGTGACCCTCAGCTTGAGCAAACGATAGGGAATATTGCGGCAAGTCAAAATGCAACTATTGACCAACTGCGTGCATCAATTGCAGCACAAGGTATTGCTTACGAAGACTATCGTGAAGACATTCGTGAAGAAATCATTATGGGTGAGGTTCGCAGAGCAAACGTGCGTCGCCGCGTTTATATTACCCCGCAAGAAATCGACACCCTTATTGAGTTAATGGAGCAACAAGGTGCTGAACAAGCCGAATATCGTTTAGGCCACATTCTTATTGGCTTTCCTACCGACCCAACAGACGCAGATATCGAAGCCGCACGAGAGCGTGCAGATAAGGTTATCGCCCTATTAGATACAGGGTCAGATTTCACAAAAATAGCGATTGCATCATCATCGGGTAACGAAGCACTTGAAGGTGGTGACATGGGTTGGATGAATATTAACGCTATGCCAACCTTGTTTGCAGAAGCGATTCAAGGCAAAGAAAAAGATGTACTAGTTGGACCGATTAGAAGTGGTGCAGGTTTCCATATCTTAAAAGTGCTTGATACACGTGGTATTGAAAAAATTACCGTGGAAGAGGTGAACTCACGTCACATACTAGTAAAACCGTCTATTATTCTAAGTGAGGACAAGGCAAAAGCAATGCTAACTCGCTTCAGAGAAGAAGTAGAAAATGGCGAATCTGATTTTGCAGAACTGGCCAAAGAACACTCCGAAGATCCGGGGTCAGCGCTACGAGGTGGCGAGCTGGGTTGGTCTGACCCAGAAATTTTCACTCCAGCGTTTAAAGAAGCATTAGCTCAGCTTGAGCCTGGAGAGTTCAGCGAGCCTGTTCGTTCAACATTCGGCTGGCACTTAATTCAACTCATTGACCGTCGAGTTGATGACGCGACAGACAAACGTAAAGAAGAGAAAGCATCACAACTTATCTTCAACCGTAAATTTGCAGAAGAAACAGAAAACTGGATCCGCGAAATGCGTGATGCAGCTTATGTTGAAGTTGTAGACTCTTAAACAATAAGCGATACATGAGTACACCAATTAAAATTGCAATCACACCGGGAGAACCGGCTGGAATTGGGCCAGACTTGATTATTAAACTGGCCCAGGAAACATGGCAAGCACAGCTTGTCGTGTTTGCTGACGGCGAGATGCTCAAGGCAAGAGCCGAACGTTTAGGTTTACCGTTAACGTTAATGGATTACGATACTTCTAACCCGCATGTGCAGCCTGCGGGTTCGTTGTTTATTAAACAGATAGACAAATCGGTAGATGTTGTGCCGGGTACACTTGACAGCGAAAACGGCCTTTATGTGGTTGAGACCCTTCGACAAGCATGTCAAGCCAACATGGATGGTGATTTTGACGCGGTTGTAACAGGCCCAGTGCACAAAGGAATAATTAATAAAGCAGGGGTTTCTTTTAGCGGCCACACCGAATTTTTCGCTTACCAGTCAAATACCATTGACGTGGTCATGTTATTGGCAACTGAAGGATTGAACGTCGCGCTAGCAACTACGCATATTCCTTTAGAATATGTGGCAAAAGCAATTACGCGCGAACGACTTCACAAAGTGATCCACATCATCAATACCGATTTAAAACTGAAATTTGGTATTAAAGACCCGAATATCTATGTGTGTGGATTAAACCCGCATGCCGGTGAAGACGGTCATATTGGCACTGAAGAAATTCACACCATTACACCTGCACTTGAAGAGCTAAGAGCGGAAGGCCTAAATATAACTGGCCCACTGCCTGCCGATACTATTTTTCAGCCAAAATACTTGGAAAAGGCAGATGTAGTGTTAGCGATGTATCACGACCAAGGGTTGCCCGTACTAAAATACAAAGGGTTTGGTGCCTCAGTGAATATCACAATGGGCCTTCCATTTATACGTACGTCAGTTGATCACGGCACAGCATTAGATTTAGCCGGCACAGGAGAAGCTGACGCCGGTAGTTTCACAAAAGCATTGGAAAAAGCCATTGAGCTTGCACAACACCAACAATGAGTAAAACGCATTTAGGCCACACGGCCAGAAAAAGATTTGGACAAAATTTCCTTCATGACGACTACGTGATAGGAAAAATCGTCGCAGCAATAGCACCACAAAACGGGCAAAACCTCGTTGAGATTGGTCCCGGCCTTGGCGCATTAACAGACCCAGTGTGCGAAGATGTTGATGCGCTTACTGTTATCGAGCTTGACCGCGATTTGGCAAAACGTTTACGTCACCACCCATTCAACGGTAATAAGCTCACTGTCATTGAACAAGACGCTATGACAATGGACTTTTCCGCGCTGCTAAAAGACATGCCGGAGCAGGATAAAAAACTGCGCGTGTTCGGTAACTTACCTTACAACATTTCTACGCCGCTAATGTTCCACCTTTTTGATCATGCAGGCAGCATTGAAGACATGCATTTTATGCTTCAAAAGGAAGTGGTGAACAGGCTAGCCGCTGGTCCTGGCTCAAAAAATTATGGTCGCCTTTCCGTTATGGCGCAGTATTACTGCCATGTTATTCCGGTTCTCAATGTACCCCCTGGTGCATTTAAGCCGCCACCAAAAGTTGATTCAGCTGTGGTGAGACTTGTTCCTCACAATACTCCTCCGGTTGAGGTTGCGTCGGTAAATACCCTTGAGCGTGTCTGCGCTCAGGCTTTCAACCAGCGCAGAAAGACGATACGTAACTCGCTAAAAGACAGTTTAAATGAGCAAGAGATTAGTGCCCTTGGCATCGACCCTACTTGTCGCGCTGAAGTGCTTTCTTTGAGTGACTTTGCTACTTTAGCTAACGCAGTTTCGGTTAAAGAACGTCAACAAGAGCAGTAAGGTTTCTATGAACCCACTAGACATTGAGGTGCGAGTGAAAACTCGACACCTCCCCGACCACCTACCTTCCGACTCTTCGCAGTATGCGTTTGCTTATCACATCACGATTGAAAATAAGAGTGACACTACCGTTCAACTTATCAATCGCTATTGGCGTATTACTGATGCCAATGGCAAAACATCAGAAGTACAAGGTGCAGGCGTCGTCGGTAAGCAGCCTATATTAAAAGCGGGCGAGACTTTCGACTACACCAGTGGCGCGGTGATTGACACCCCTGTGGGGAGTATGGAAGGCTACTATGAAATGGAGCAAGAAGACGGCATGCGTTTTCGCGTTCCCATCAACGTATTTCGTTTAGCTATTCCAAGTATCCTTCATTAAAAGGACATACCTATGCCATCAGGCAATACCTACATAATTGGCGATATTCAGGGCTGTTATGAGGGCCTGCAAAACGTACTTAAGAAAGCCAAGTTCGACCCCAACATCGATAAACTGTATGCGGTAGGCGACCTTGTTGCTAGAGGTGAAAACTCGCTGGAGACGTTGCGCTTTTTGCAAGGATTAGGCAAACAGTTTTCGTGTGTTCTGGGCAACCACGACTTACATTTACTCGCCGTGGTTAATAATATAAGAAAGGCAAAAAAGTCAGACAAACTTACCTCTTTACTAAACGCACCAGATCTTACTGAAATTGTAGAATGGCTGCGTCAATTTCCTCTAGCTCAAAAAGTCGCACCAGACACTGTAATAGTGCATGCTGGACTCTACCCACAATGGTCACTAGATTCGCTCATTTCACATAGCGAAGAAGTCAGTAATAAATTGCGCAGCGACAACTACGCGGCATTTCTGAAACAAATGTATGGCAATACGCCCAGCCGCTGGTCAGACTCTCTACAAGAGAGCGAACGGTTAAGGTTTATCGTCAATGCCTGCACTAGGATGCGCTTTGTCTATGATGACATGTCACTTGACTTCGATAATAAATCGCACCCTAGCACCATTGAACCCGATAAAACTACGATGCTGCGACCTTGGTTTGAACACACCAACGTTTCACTACAGAAGGGTGAGCGCATCGTTTTTGGACACTGGGCCGCACTGGAAGGCCAAACCACCAGCAAACAATTTATTGGCTTAGATACCGGTTATGTGTGGGGACAGTCTATGACTATGCTAAACTTAAAGACTGGAGAACGGATTAGTGTGTCTGCTTAACAAGGTAGTCGAGTGAATGTGTTACTTTATGCATGCTTGAATACATGAAATTGCGTAAAACTGGTACAACCAGTAAATATTTATGTACAGATAAGATAAATAAAGTAAACATTAAGTCACTGTAGCCGATACAATTATTTGTGAAAGTAACGATGATGTATTATTGCCTCACTCGAAAGTTCAATCACATTCATGCTGTTTTGGGTGTATTTTGACTAGGTTGAGGGGTAATATCGTTAGTGATAAAAACAAAAATGCACTCATCCAGGAGTTCCGATGAAAATAACCGTAGCCACACGCGTAATCGGGGGATTTGTCGCGATCAGCGCACTTCTGATCGTCATTAGTGTTGTTTCGCTCTATAACCTCAATTCTATAGGCTCAGCAACCGAAGAAGTTAACGACGTTGCACTTCCTACTGTTGCAGGAAGCAATGCATTGAAGGCAAGCTTCTTAAATATGGGTCGATTGACTTTTGAGAGCTATATAGAAGCTGAGCTCAATGGACTTGAGAAAAAACGCACTTCATTTAACGCAGCCAAAGACAGTTTTGATAGCGAATATAAAAAGCTAGCGCTCGCGGTAGATGACCAGCCTAAACTAAAAAGTACGTTAAATACCGTTCGACAGGCTTTTGATGCATACACGGCCAACGTGGAAGACATGTATAAGAACCACGAGCAGTACTTAAGTCTTCGCGACACCATTCAAGACCGTTTGGGCGATGCCGAAGACAATGCAGATGATGCATCTACGTACCTTCTCGATTTTTCAGACTTAGATGCAGTGCAAAGCAATGCGAACCTGCGCCGTGCCTCTGAAATTGGCAGTCAGTTAGAATCATCCTTGCTTTCGCTTCTGACTGTATCAAATGAATACGTGAAAACGCAGACTATTGTTCGCTCACAGACGCTGGGTAACGAAGTTGACCTCGTTGTAGAAAAGGTCGTCACGCAGCTAAGTGAGATGGTTGAAACGGCAGGCGGTCGCGACGACTCCGGCACGCTGGATGAAATCAACGAACTAGTGAGCGGCGCAGTTAATGCTATCAAAGCAAGCGACGGCGTGGTTCAACTTCATGTAAATCGCCTAGAACGACGTAATGACGCAGAAAAAGCGCTTAACGCTTCAGATGCGAATATCGCACAAGGCGTGATCGAACTCGAAAACTTGTTGCGAGAAGCCGATAAGAAAGCGAGTGACATTGAAGAGCAAGTAAACAGCACTATCACAAGTGGTAACACCATTGTTATTGCCGTTGTGATTTTTTCTGTCGCAATTGCTGCGTTCATTGGTTATGTCACCGTGCTGGCAATTACGCGTCCACTTTATCGCGTGAACGAACTCCTAACCGTAGCCTCATCAGGCGATCTTACACATCGATTAGACGACTCTGCTCAAGACGAGTTCGGACAACTTGCCCGAAACTGTAATAAACTCATCGGCAACCTAAAAGAGCTGATTACCGCTATTAATGTTCGCGCCGAACAACTTGCTGCGGCTTCAGAGCAAACATCTGCGGTAACTGCGCAAACAACGCATTCTATCCAAGACCAAAAATCACAAATTGGTCAGGTAGCAACTGCAACAACCGAAATGCACTCAACGTCTCAGTTGGTTGTGCAAAGTGCTGAAGACACGTTGAGTCAAATACGTCATGCCGACGCTGAAGCTGAAAACGTAAGACAAATCTCATTAGAGAATAAAAACACCATCGAGATTTTGGCAAAAGACGTACAAGATGCAGCAGACGTTATCAACAAACTGCATCAAGACAGTGCGAGCATTGGCGGCATTCTAGACGTAATTCGAGGCGTAGCCGACCAAACAAACTTACTTGCACTTAACGCAGCGATTGAGGCAGCACGTGCCGGTGAGCAAGGTAGAGGGTTCGCGGTTGTTGCTGATGAAGTAAGAACACTGGCAAGCCGTACTCAAGAATCGACGCAAGAAATCAATGCAATGATTGAAGTACTTCAGGCTGGAGCTGAACGTGCTGTGTCAGTTATGAACCAAGGTAAAGAACAAACTGCCGCGTGTGTATCGCAAACTGAAAAAGCCACACAAGCGCTGGATATTATTTCAGACGCCGTTCATAAAGCCCACGATGTAAGCTCGCAGATTGAACAATCAGCCCGCGAACAGAACACCGTTTCTCAGGAAATCAGCGAAAAGCTTGAAACCATTGTAGGAATTGCTGAGGAAACGACAGCGGGTGCACAGCAAACCTCTGAATCTAGTCATGAGGTCGCTAGACTTGCTGAAGAGCTTCAGCAATCGATACGACAGTTTAAAGTATAAACATCAGCTGGATTGAATGTTAACAAGGGGCCCTATCTTAGGGCCCCTTTTTTATTGTGGCTACCGCCTGCTAATAGGCCCAGAGCATAGCGAAAAGTTAATACTATTAAAGGCTGTAGAATGAGAATCTAAATGAACAAAAGCAGCACTATTTGAGTAATAACCCTAAACACAACATAAAGATGTCGCGATGAAAATCCCTTCCTTTACCCTAGTACTTATCGGAACAATCATGTCTTTAACCGCAGCCGCCAACAGCAGTTCTCAGGAAAAGGTGTATTATAAAGATACTGAAACACTGCGCTATACCGTAGAAGCTTCGATTGGCGAGAACATCGAGATAAGGCACTACCCGGGTGCTATGGCAGTCGCCTCAAAAGGCAACGCAAATAGCGGTGCCTTTCGCTTACTGTTTGATTATATCTCTGGAGAAAACCAAACTAGTCAAGAACTATCGATGACGTCGCCTGTAGAAACAGGCGCAAGCTCTACTGAAATTGCCATGACCTCACCGGTAGAGATGTCTTCTGCACAGGGAATGATGTTTTACTTACCCAACCATTTTACTGAAGAGAACGCTCCTGTTCCTACCCATCCCGATGTTGCATTGAAGTTTATTGAAGAGAGGCGTGTGGCGTCGATCACGTATAGTGGGTTTAATGACGAAGAAAAACGACAAGAGCACCTTGGTGCGCTTCTTACTGCCCTAGAAGACAATGGGTATCGTGTTACAGGCAACCCCAGCTTTATGGGTTATGATTCACCGTTTACGCTTCCATGGAAAAAGCGCCACGAAGTCATTGTTCCAGTGGTGAAAGAAGGCTAACCGCAAGCACAGCGATGAACGCTTTCATTGTTACTTTCGGAATAATTATACATTAGGGCTTTCAAGCGCATTATCTGTGCTTTTTTTTTCGAGCTAGGATAGCGCAACGGGGCAATATATAGACAATATGAATAAGCTTTTTATGTCGGCGTTTTTGGAACGTTTTGTGTTTAAACAAAAACGGCCAACAAAAGTTGGCCGTTTTTACACTAAAGAAAAAATTTATTCAAAAAGCGCTTTATGAAGTTTTCGGACCACGTCTTCGCTGTCCGTTTCATTCACTAAGAAAGACAAGTTGTGTGGGTTTGCACCAAAACAAATCATACGTAAATTAAAATCAGAAACAGCAGATAAGATTTTGCTTGATACGCCCGCTTCGGTTTGCATGTTGTTACCTACAACTGTGACTAGGTCATACCCTTTTTCCACTTTTACGTCACATATCGTTTCAAGCTCGGCAATGGTTTCTTTGTTTAGACGTTGTGCCACAGAATTTGCTGGATTATCTAAAGTGAAAGACACCGATATCTCTGACGTTGTCACCAAATCAACACTTAACTTATGTTTGGCAATAATAGCAAATACTTGCTGTAGAAAGCCCTGTGCATACATCATCTTAGGCGTTTTAACGGTAACCATAACCTGCTCTTTACGACGCGTTATAGCGCGGTACGCTGGCTCATGTTCACAATCACGTACAATCCAAGTTCCCCCTTTTTCCGGTTCTTTGCTTGAACCAACAAACACCTTAATATCTTTGCGTAACGCAGGCTCCATAGTGGCAGGGTGCAAGACTTTCGCGCCAAATGTAGCCATTTCAGCGGCTTCTTCAAAACTCAATTCTGGTAGTGGGCGAGCCGCTGCGGTAATACGCGGATCTGTCGTATATACCCCAATAACGTCGGTCCATATTTCGCACGACTCTGCATCAAGAGCTTCGGCGAGCAAGGCTGCTGTGAAGTCAGACCCGCCTCTTCCCAGTGTCGTTGTTCTTCCATCTTCATCGGCACCAACGAAGCCTTGGGTCACAACAATTGCATTCTCGATTTCAGGTGCCAGTAGTTGTTTGGCCAATTTCTCGATTTCTTCAATCTGCGGCGCCCCCTCACCAAACTCACTATTGGTGCGCAAAACTTTACGCACATCAAAGTTAATGGTGTTGACGCCTTCTTCTGCCAACACTGAGGCAAACATCAGTGATGACATGCGCTCGCCCATTGAGAGAAGCTGATCTTTAAGATCATCGCGATGCAAGATTTCTTCGTGAAAAGCGAGGCTTCGCATTTCATCTAACAGGTCGTTTAGTTTTGGCTCAACATCGTCTTTGTCGATGAGTTTATTGAGGATAGCTAGCTCAATGGTCTTAACCGACTGGCAGGTCTCCTCAATTTGCTGTTGCGTCATTGGTGTATGCGCCAGACTTACTAGATGATTTGTCACCCCAGCAGCGGCGCTGACCACTACTATTCGCGTTTTATCATTACCGGCAACAATTCGGGCGCAGTTCTGCATTACTTCGTAATTTGCAACACTTGTTCCACCGAACTTAGCTATCGATAAGGCATTTGTCACTGTATTAAACTCCAGAAAAAACTAGCGTTAGCTAGCGTCGTTGCGTTTATAGACGCAATCAATCAATTGTTATTTGGTCACCAACACGAATGTTATGTTCGGCAAACCACCCTTGGTTCATTTCCAACGCGTAAAGTACCTCTTTTGATGATCCAACTGACTTCAGACTATGTGGAGTGAGAGGTTTTATATCCGTAATTACGCCGTTTCTGTCAATAAATGCCACATCTAAGGGAATAAACGTATTCTTCATCCACATCCCTGCATGCCGCGGAGATTCGAATTTAAAAAACATGCCGCAATCGTCACATAAAGACTTACGGAACATAAGTCCACGGGCACGCTGTTCAAACGTTTTAGCGTATTCGACATCCAGCTTTTCCTCACCAATCACCAATGAAGTACTGTCAAAGACAACGGTAGATTCAGCATCGACTTGCGCTTGCGCGTACCCTAAGGTTAATACAAGTGCGGCAACAATAAAGAAAGATTTTCCCATTAGACATTCCTTTTCGCCATAAAAAAGCCGGTCACATTAAGGTCACCGGCTTACTAAAGCGCGCTGGCCTTTGCGGTACATTTTGATAATTTCAAACCATCTTTTGACAATAATCGAGGTTCGTCATTTGGCTACACCAAATGAGTGTCGAATAAAGCCAACTTACGTCCAGTCAAATGAAACTACTGTGCAATAATTGCACTACAAAAACATACGGCAAAAGGTCAACACGAGTTAACGTTATACACTATTCCTAATGCAATATTCAATGTATTCACCCTGCATTAGCTGAGCTTTAACGAGACATGTCAGACTTATCGCGCAAGTGTAAAAAACTCGCAAACCGAGGTTTTCCATGCCGTGTTTTTCCATAAAACTTATAGGTCACCCAACTGCCAATCGCGGGCGGGTGCTTTCGCTGCAGGTCGGTGAACCCCGTTCCAAGTTTAAAGGTCACGCCATTTTTTGTTTGCACAATCAATGCGCCCATAACATTTTCGTATTTACCGCTACCTTTTACATGGTCAATCACTCTGGCTTCATCATCGTCGTATTGTTTAAGTTTGAGCAGGGCCGAACTTCTTCCATTTTGATAGGCCCCTTGTTTGTGATGAAGCATAAGCCCCTCGCCCCCATGCTCGGTTACCCTCTCGAGCTCTTTTTGCAGTTGCGTTACAGAATGAATATGGCGTTGAGGAATGATAAACAATGTTCGAGTTCGCAAATGTGCAATACTTGAACTAATGCGTTTTATTCGGTCTACGAAAGGCAGTTGCATTGATGGCGTGTCAAAAACCATAAATTTCACCCTGCTCCACCGCTCATCAGGCTCAAAGCGCAACACGGTTGAGGATACTTCCTCAAACTTGCCGCGTTCAACCCACAACTCTCCATCAAGCGGCAGCGTAGGCCAGTGCTCAGTAAACCAGTCAGGGGCAAAAATACGTGTACCGTTTCGCGTCACCAAATAATTACCCGTCCACCTTGCACGGATACCGTCTAGCTTTTCACTTACCCAGTAACTTTCGAGATCAACCGTGTCTTGGCTTATATCGTACGCCGTTGCCAGTTGAAGAGGCGTATTGTTTATTGATGCATGAGCGGGCGGAATGACGAGCATCGAAATGGCATATGCCGAGTACCCTATCCTTTTAATCACTGTGTATTTCCCTATTCAAATCCATTTTTGAAGGAATAAGTGTACAGCAAGACTAATAGGTTAAAACTGGGCTTTGGCATGGTTTGAGAAAAGCGAGAGTGCGAATAAAAGCCGCACTCTTGCTTAATATTTGATTGCGAAAGGGTTATGTAACACTAACCTCTGTATACTTATAAGAGATCACTACCCTTCGCACTAACCGCCATTTATACATTGGCAATGTCTAACATGTTAACAGTCTTTCCGACTGGATATTATTGTTGTAACGGTAAATATGCCATCTCAGATTCAGTTACCTGAAATGAATTTCTTACGACTGAAATATCTTGGTCTTCAATAACTGGGGCAAACACATCAACCTTTTTGATTTTCTTAGGGCCTGTGTCAACACCGTTTCCGTCGCGACAAGAGTTGTTCGGGGCTCCACGAGCTCGACTTGTGTGACGAGGGCAGTTATCCAATACATCGGGCGCTTCGTTTTTCGCTAACGCTGAGGTTTGCTTGAAAACAAGTTTGCCACCAAAGTAGATCTTCTCTTCGGTTAGGTTTAATGGAGACAGTTGTCCTTCAAGAATATTCAATACCTGTTCTGTTCCGTCTTTGTCACAAGTGACTTTACCGAACTGATAGTTACCAGGCTTGAGCTCTACGGCAGCATATGCACCAGAGCTATATGTTAGTCCGTAAGCTTTCTCGCCAGATTCTGGCAGTAATTCGATTTCAAGAGATTCACAGCCTAAATTACTCGACAGCTGCAATACATAAATAGGGTTAGAGGGTGAAGATGCACTGGCAAGCGTCGATAATGACGTCGCGCATAGCAAGGGTATAGCGATCATTGAACGTAACATAACCTATCCTTTTGTAATGAATTCTCTTTGATACTAGCTGGTCAGATATAATTCAACAAGAAAAAATTGGTTAATTAACGCGTTCATTCTTTATTAGATATATCGTTTAAATATTGAGAGAGTAAACCATACAGTTCATTCTTGTTGACTGGCTTGGTGATATATCCATTCATACCTGATGCCAAGGCAACGTCAATTTCGTCAGCCACCACGGCAGCGGTAAAGGCAAGTACTGGCGTAGTAATACCTTTGCTCCTGATTATTTGTGTTGCTTCAACGCCATTCATTTCCGGCATATGTAAATCCATTAATATTAAATCGAATGAGCGAGCAAGTGCTTTTTCTTGTGCCTCGACGCCATTTTTAGCTAACGTGACGCGTATACCTGCATCTTCAAGTAAAGATTTCGCAACGACTTGGTTAATTTCATTATCTTCCGCCACGAGTACCTCATGGTTAGAGAACATTGGTACGCTTTCTATTTTTAGTGATGGCATGTTGCATTGTGCCGGTGCAAACGGTAGTTCGAATGAAAACTCACTCCCTTTTCCCACTTCACTTTTTAAGAACACCGTGCCCCCCATCGCTTCTACAAGACTCTTAACGATTTGAAGGCCTAGCCCCGTCCCCCCATGATGGCGAGCTATGCTGCTATTTGCTTGTGTAAACGCATCAAATACACGCGCTTGTTCGCTTTGCGCTATACCCGACCCCGTATCTGCAACAATGAACTGTACAAATTGATGTGTCTTTGAGGACGCTTTGGCGCATACACACAACGACACACTGCCTTTTTCTGTGAATTTAATTGCATTACTTATCAAATTGTTAAGCACTTGAGATAAGCGCGTAACATCACCAACAACATAACGACGTATCGAGCTATCTATATCAAGGTGCAAAGTTAGCCCTTTCTTATCTGCAAGCTGACTATAAAAAGTCATACAGTCTTTAGCCGTAGATACAAGGTCAAACGAAACAGCTTCTAGTGCCAACTTGCCAGCGTTGAGCTTTGAAAGGTCGAGCACGTCATTTAAAATTCGATTAAGAGAAACACCTGAACGCTGTATTTTTTCGAGGTGAGGGCGAGCTTTTTCGGTAAGATCATGAGAGAGCATCACATCAGTTAGGCCCAATATTCCGTTTAATGGTGTGCGTATTTCATGAGACATTGTTGCCAAAAACTGAGACTGTGTTGCCAATGCTTGTTTTTCCTTCTCTAGGGCACTTTTGAGTTCAACCGACTTACGACGACTGTCTACTAACGCAGCTTCTAGCTTACTGGCCAGTGCGTATATCAACAGCGACACGACGATATTTGTTACGCACAGTCTAAGCCATAAGCCTTTATCAAATTCTCCCCCGTAAAACGGCACTAACAAAGTACAACCTGCCAAAATAACCATGGCGGATTTTCTCCACCATGAGGAAAGTAACAAGATAGGAAAAATAGTTGCAGTAGGTACTAGTGTGGCTGGCATCAAACCATTACTGATTATAAGAAAAGGAGCAAATGGAATGGTCAACAGTGCCCATAGCTTCGATAAGCGCTCAGCGCGCATGGGAAGAGAGAGACCTAAAAATGCAATAAGGAGCCATGAAAAGCCATAGAAACATGCAACATACACGTTGTCAGGCCGAGCCAACGCAATGACAGCAAGTATCAATACAGAGAATAACAGCAACACCTTGAACCCCGCTTTTCGCAGCAAGGTTGTCACCTCTTCGAGAGACTCCATCGCTGAGTTATCGGGCTTTGACATAGGCGTTACAACCACAATTTAGGGAAATTGTTATTTGAGTATAAACATGAAAAGACAACTCTGCTTCAAATGACACAAGAAACAAAAAAGCCCCAACCGAGGTTGGGGCTTTTAACCATTTACATAGCTTTTGCTAAATACTTACACGCGCTTAACTGCTACATCCGCTTCAAACTTCGGCTTAACTGCCAAGTCTTCTGAAGGAGGCGCAAACTTAGTTAAGTCAATACCTTCTACTGCTTGCTTGTACTCTTCAGTTGTTGGGAAACGGCCTAGTACGGTTGAAAGTACTACCAGCGGCGTTGAACCTAGTAAAGATTCACCTTTCTTCTCAGCAGAGTCGGCAACAACACGGCCTTGGAACAAACGAGTAGATGTTGCAATTACCGTGTCACCTGGCTCAGCTTTTTCTTGGTTACCCATACATAAGTTACATCCTGGGCGCTCAAGATAAAGAATATTGTCGTACTTGGTACGTGCAGCTTCTTTCGGCTTTGCGTCGTCAAATTGGAAGCCAGCGTACTTCGCTAGAACGTCCCAATCACCTTCTGCTTTTAGTTCGTCAACAATGTTGTATGTAGGTGGTGCAACAACGAGTGGTGCTTTGAACTCTACAGAGCCATTTAGCTTCTCTAGGTTACGAAGCATTTGCGCGATGATTTGCATATCGCCTTTATGCACCATACAAGAACCCACGAAGCCAAGATCTACAGGCTTACCATCGTAATAAGAAACTGGACGGATTACGTCGTGCGTGTAACGCTTAGACACGTCTTCATTATTTACGTCTGGGTCAGCGATCATAGGCTCATCGATTTGATCTAGGTCGATAACCACTTCTGCGTAGTACTTAGCGTTGTCAT
>CAYVST010000044.1:0-27989 GCA_964454185.1 uncultured Alteromonas sp. | reverse complement strand
CGTTCTAGATTGAATAAGCGCCACCTCCGCTGTTAAAGGTTCAGCACTGAGCGCTAAAAGTACAATTCGTGCGCAAATATTGCGTTTGGCGGATGGCTGACGCAAGAATGACGTGGTAATAAGTGTGGTTTTGTTCAACTATATAGACAAGTCAAAAAGGAGGCTGAGCTTGTGGATATAATGCTAGATACTGAAATGCTTAAATCACTGAGGAAGAAAAAATGTTGGACTCAGGAAAAGCTGGCTGCGAATGCTGATTTAAGCTTGCGAACGGTGCAGCGAGCAGAAGGGAAAGGTACTTCCTCTTCAGAGACGGTGTTGGCGCTAGCCAGTGCATTAGACACCACTACTGACGCGCTTACTTCGCGCAAATTAACGGGGGCTAAAGCCGATGCTGTACAAGCTCAAAAGGAAAATTCAAATGTGACTGGCTATGTGTGTGCTGCAATAGGCCTTTTTTGCGCTTATCTTGCTATCACTTATTCTGTTATAAATGGGTTTGTTGAGTTAGGTGTTGCAGCAATGTGGTATGGCGGCATTGCGTCATTTACCGGTGCTGTTTTAGGTATTGCAGGTGTGCTTCTAAGGAAGAACGTTAACCACTCATATTTGTAGCTTACCACGTAATGAGCAACGCCAAGCCAATCTGCTACTTTGGGCTTGGCGTTACACTGCGTGGCTTTGGTGCAGCGCTACAATTGTTCTATTTTGTAGCCTTTATCTTCTAGTAATTTGAGAACATTACCTTCTCCTACGAGGTGACCAGCACCGACGAGTACAAACTCTTGGTCTTCGTCACCGAACATAGCCTCAATTTGTGGTGCCCAATTTGTATTTCGCTGTGTAAATACTTCGTCAAAAGAGGCTGGCGACTCACGTTTGAAAGTTTCAATAACATGCTCGTTTATTTCTTCGGTATCGCCTGTTCTCCACGCCTTAATGGTCTGCGTTAGTAGCGCCTTAAGTTCTGGCAATGTAGCAAGTGTTTCAGAGATAAAACGGTCTTCTTCGCCTTCACCCATGTTGGCAAGCATTTGAATTTGAAAGTCTAAGGTCTCTAAGTAATCTCTTGCTTTACCGTCACGTTTTGCTAGCTGAGTAAAATATGCATCCACACCTTCGCCTGCCAATTGATTACGTTGGGCTTCCATTGCAACAAGCATGGTGGCAACCATCCCAGGTTTAAAACTTGCTAATTGGTCAGCAGTGGCACCAAAAGCACTTAAATAAGTGTTGAGCGCGCCATAAGTCTCTTCGGAGAGTTCATCCTTTAGAGATTGACCGTTTTGATAGGCGACGGCGGCCATCATTTTTTGTTGCGCGGCTAAATCAGCAGGGTCTGGCAATTCAGCTTCAAACACCAAAGTATCACTTTTCTCATAAGTCGCGGTAAAAACGTCAGGTAGCGGGAACTCTGATATTGGCAAAATGTGGATAGTACCGCCTACATATACCACATCGTCTCCATTCGAAACTTTCCATACAGACGTAGTCGCGTCGCTCGTGTCAGTTGCTAACACACCGGTAGATGAAAAAGCTAGGCCAAGTGCAAGTGCTACATTTTTAAATGATAGATTTCTCATGATGCAAATCCTTTTAAATTAACGTGAGAATGAATGAGTAAGTGTTTCAAGTAAGGCTTCTTCAATGGTCACCAAGCGCGATGCTAAATGCGTGTCCACATTGAGATCTAATGTGTCCATAAGGTCAGTTGCCATAGTATTGTATAAAGGCTTTTGAATAGTCTGTTTTGAGCTGTCGCTTTCAATTGCATTTATCACTGGTTTTTCGAGCTCTGCTGCACAAACGCTGTTCATTCCAGCAACTAGACCTATCGTTACGAGTTTTAGTGTTATACGTTTCATTGTTTTATTCCTTTAGACCGTGTACCTAGCTATTTATTTCTTGGGCAGTGATTGTCGTTTCTCACTGCTGCCCGACAACAGGTTCAAAGTTAAACGCAAAACGCGATACATTCTCTTATGAAAGCCTTACACTTTTATCTGTAAGTAAAAAGTGCTTTCATAAGGTTCTATGTGTATGTATTTAAATGGTTTTTGAGAAACCTTATGAAAGTATTATGAAGTAATTAAGTAGTAATCCTTAATTGCATTTTAAGGTTTCACTTACGCGATAAACAAAAAATGTAGTAAATTGCGTTGGGCAAGTGAATAAGCGAATGTTAAGGATATCTATCATGCTTTGCCGTATTGGTCTGTCAGCACTAGTTGTCATCTCACTTTTATTAATTGTGTCGCCACCCTCAAACGCCAACGAGAAAAACATGAAGGAACGATTGATACCTCAGCCCAAAGCAATAAGTATTGAACTTAAAAAAGCGCTAACTCAATTCCCTGTGCCATCCGTTGAGGAGGCAATTCATAGTGCCCCTTCAAATGTTGAGCAATGGCGTGAATATATTCAGGCAAGAAACGCTGAACAAAAAAAGAAAATTAAAAAAATGCGTAAGCAGTTTGGTGTTGAAGTGGAGCTGCTTGATATAGCGGGGGTAACTGTCAGAAAGATCACGCCTACTCATATCTCAGATGAATTTAAAGAACATGTGTACATTGATGTTCACGGTGGCGCTTATGTTCTCTTCTCTGGACTACCCAGTATTGAAGAGGGTCTGCTGATTGCCCATCGCTTGGGCATAGTGGTAATGAGCGTTGATTATCGTATGCCTCCTTCTTCACCCGCCCCTGCCGCATTAAACGACGTCCTCACTGTTTACAAAAACCTTCTCGAATCGTTTTCTCCACGTCATATATTCCTCGGCGGTACTTCGGCTGGGGGGGGCTGGTGCTCACGGCCACTCAGCAACTTATTGCTCAAGGGGTGACGCCACCACGGGCTGTGTATGCGGGGACGCCGTGGGCAGATTTAACCAAAACAGGTGACACGCTATACACCAATGAGGGCGTTGATCGCATCTTGATCACCTACGATGGACAATTAGAGGGGGCGGCCTTACTTTATGCTGCTGACAAGCCTCTAGCAGACCCACTTTTGTCGCCTTTGTATGGCAGTTTTGCTGCATTCCCCCCAACATTCCTGCTAACGGGAACCCGAGATATGTTCTTGAGCGATACCGTAAGGGTAAACCGCAAAATTCGAGAATCTGGTGGTTCTACCGTACTTGAAGTTTTTGAAGGCATGTCTCACGCAGATTATATTGTCGCCTACGACACGCCAGAGTCGAGAGCGGCATACCGTGCAATAAAACAGTTCTTTATTCAACACGCCTTGAATTAGTTCAAGGTTATTACGTTTTTGGGTGCGCGTTTTATTTGTTTCACCTAGTCAAACAAATGAACAAAACGCGCGGTGTGCTCAATCTTCAATATTGCAAATGATAACAATTATCGTTACCATTGTTTGTGTTCGCATAACCAATGGTAATGCTTCTATGCTGCCGATACTGCGAAAATTTGATTTTTACATGTTATAGAAGGTGTTATTCATGCAGTGTCGTCGCATCCCGTTATCAATAGCTGGTTTGCTACTGATGTTTAGTGCTCTTTCACACGCCACTTCGCTACCAGAACAAGTCGATGAACTCACTCAAAAGTGGCTGGACATAGAAAAACAAATTACTGCAATAGAGAGCCATTGGCGGCAAAGCGAACCGACTCTGCATCAGCGTATCGAGCTATTGAAAGTCGAGCGTGCTCAGCTTAAAACGTTGCTCTCTGAAAATAGAGAGCAGGGAAGTGATGTAGAGGCAAAACGAGAAGCCTTATTGTCTCAGCAGAATACGCTTGAAGCGCAACAATCGGCACTTGAAAAAGCGCTCTTGCCCTTAAGCAGTATGGTAGATGCGCTATATCCAACGCTTCCTGATATTCTGCGAGCACGTTGGGATGATGAGAATGCTGAACTTGCCGCTGATGCAAGTGCATCACTTCATCTTCAAGTAATACTCGCTAAATTGTCTTCACTTCACACATTTAACAACGCCATAACCGTGCATGAAAGTGTAATGAATACGCCAGATGAGAAAACCGTTGTAATGAAGCAGCTTTACCTTGGCAGTGCATACGCATGGTTTACCAACAGCGATGGGCGCTATCGTGGTATCGGAAACAGCTTGTCTGGACGTTGGGAATGGTCTTTCGATAACGAGTTTAAAACACTTGATAGCAATCAATTCGACAGTATTTCAACAGCAATTGCCGTATATGAAAAGCAAAGGCAGCCTGAATATGTGTTGTTGCCACTAGATTTGCAGTTGGAAGGTGACAAATGAAATTGCGTCATCAACTGCTAGTTATTTTTGCCTTAATGGGTGTGTGGCACATCAGTGCTTTTGCTCAACAATCTGCATCCGGCATAGATACGCTCAATAGCGATATGTTGGAAAAAGTACGTAGCGCACAAACTCGACTTAAACAAACCGAGAAAGACATTAGCCAAGCGCGTGCAAAACTCGCGAAAACACTAAATGCATTAGAAAAAGAAGTGTTGACGCTTCGCGAGTCAACGTCTGTGGCACGTCGAAAGAATGACGAAAAAACACTTGGCTTAAATCAGCTTGAAAATCGCCTTGCTCAATGGCAAGAGCAACAGGCGTTTCAGGAAAATTTGATAAACCGCTATTTAATGCAGGCGGGGAAAAATGCAGCGGACCTGCAGCGTTTATCACTTTCTCAAAAAGTTGACGCTTTACTGCCTCTAGCTAAAAGTGCATTAGAGGAACAGTCTCCACAATTTAAATCAGAAAAAGTTGTAATGCCAAGTGGTGAATTAACCCAAGCTCAAATGCTTTCGTTAGGGCCTGTTACCTGGTTTATCACTCCCACAGGGCAGTCTGGGTTGGCAAGCGTAAGGGCTGGGCTTAATCATGCCGATGCTGAATTTAACAGTGATGACACTGAACAATTGTCAGAGCTCAAAAAAATGAATACAGGTACGGTCATTTTTGACCCAACATTGGGACGCGCAGCTACGCAGCAGCAAAGCGGAGAGAGCTTGCAGCAGCACGTTACCAATGGCGGATTATGGGTTATTCCCATTATCGTTTTTGGTGTGGTGGCCATAAGCATTGCTCTGTTTAAAGTTATACAACTATGGCGACTACCTAGAGTGAAAACTGTTGTGTCATCAAGTGCGTTAGCAAACATTATTCAACAGTCGTCAGTGAAAGAGTTTGTTGGTATGCAGCGCGAATTGGTCAACATAGCGCAGCGTGCGCCAACCGCTAGCGAAAGAGATGACGAGTTATTTGGAACATTACAGCAATTCAAATACACGCTCGAAAAGTATAATGGCGCTATAGCTGTTACTGCAGCCGTTGCACCGCTGTTAGGGCTACTCGGTACGGTTAGCGGCATGATTGAAACGTTTCGCATGATGACAGCTTTCGGGTCAAGCGACCCAGAAATAATCTCAGGCGGCATTGCAAAAGCGCTAGTAACCACAGAGCTTGGGCTCGTTGTCGCGATCCCCGCGTTAATTCTAAATGCAGTGTTATCGCGAAAAGCGAAACGATATTACGATGGGCTTGAGGCGTTTGCCCTAGTGATAAGTAGCGACGAAAAAGCGCAAAGCAACCAGGTAACAAACCCTCACTATGTGGGTGTTTCCTCATGATAGGGCACGTTGTCGATAACCCGCTTTGTTGGGTAATGCTACTTACGGCATGGTTTACTTACCAGTCTATTTTCTCCCTAGTCAGCAGTACAAAGAAACGAAGTAAGCCTCGTCATCAAAACCAAGTAACAGATGGTACTGAGCTACTGCCTAGTGTGCTAATCGGTGCTCTACCATTGATGGGGCTGTTAGGCACTATATCAGGGTTACAGACTAGCTTTACTGGCATGATGACTGGCGGAGTAGACAGTCAATTAGTAACGCAAGGAATTGCAGATGCGCTGTTTACAACCCAATTAGGGCTAGTGCTTGCCATTCCCGGCTGGTTACTGCTGATGATGGCTAAATATCGCCAAACTCGCTCATTGGTGGGAGTACAAAAAGAGGTGGCTAGTGGCTAATCGTTTACAGCAGCGAATAGAAGCGCAGCAGATGCAAGGCATCGATATGTCACCTCTTCTTGACGTTGTATTCATTCTACTGATCTTCTTCATTGTATCGACAGTGTTTGTCAAAGAAACCGGCGTTGAGGTAGATAAACCACAGGCGATTTCGGCGCAACAGCTGCAGCAAAATACCATCATGATTGCCATCACTGAAGATAATCGCGTTATGTACGATGGCGCAAATATTGGCGTAACAGGAGTTAGGTCTATGGTCGAACAGCACGTGATGAGCGTGCAGCAGCCCGTTGTTATCCAAGTTGATAAATCAGTGCGTTCGGAACTGCTGGTGAGTGTTATCGATGAGGCCAAACTTGCCGGTGCACAATCAGTCAATATTGCTACTCACAAGCCTTAAAGAGGTTATTCAAAATGCGATACCGCTTTAACTCGTTTTTACTGTCTGGCGTTATGCTCTTTGCGGCACTTGGACTGATGTGGCTTGGTCAAACTGTTGCTTCTCATACTCAAGAAACGCTAGTGGTTCGCAATATTAATGTTGCTATTACGCCACCACCTCCGCCGCCTCCTACACATTCATCACAGCGCAGCGAAGCTACATTAGATATCCAAGTTGAAGGCAAATCAGCGGCAATACAGGTCTCTCATTTTGAAGTGTCGTCGACCCTTGAAATGGATATGCCGGAGATGCCTATGGTAGATACTGCAGAAGTTCATTGGACACTGCCCAGCGTAGATATCAGTGCCTTTGGGCTAAGCGAACTAGACACTACGCCCACCTTATTGACACCTGTGAAAGTACATTTCCCCAAGCGCTTAAAACAGCAAGGTGTCAGTAAGGTATTGGTTAAATTGGACGTGTTAATTGACGAGCAAGGCCATGTAGAGTTAATGGATATTGTGGAGAACCCACATCATGAATTGAACAAAGAAATAATACGTTTTGTAAAAAACAGCCGTTTTACTTCTCCTTCAAAAGAAGATGCGGCCGTAAAGACTCGTTTTATATGGCCGGTATTAATTGAAGCGTGATAGAGATGAGAAGAATATTGATTTGTTATAAACGCATCCCATACACGTTTTTTACAACAACTAAAATGCTGGCGTTTAGCAGCATAGTGTATGTGGCCGCGTATTGTTCAGCTGCCGTTGCCGCAATACAAGTAGAACTTGATGAACCGAGCTGGGAATTTGTATTGGGGCATATTGCCTCAGATGAGCCTAATTTGCGTATCTCTCAGGATGAGCGCGAGTTACTCACTACCCTTTTACCACTGATTGAAAACGGCCAGGCGGAGCAAGCACTGCGCGTTTTTGAACAGCAAGATATTACTACTTTAAGTGTGAAAATGCGGGAACTGTATGGCCAGGTGTTGCTCAATACTCAGCGCTACAACGACGCTAGGAAAACATTGGAGCTTATTGTTGAGGAAGTGCCAACGTTAGCCTCAGCTCATCGTAGCTTGAGCCTCGTATATCTTATGCTAGAAGCGCTGCCCGATGCCCGTCGCCACCTTACGCGATGCATTGAACTGGGCGTAAATGACGCACAAGTATTCGGTCAGCTTGCCTATACTAACCTGCAATTGGGAAATGCAGTCACAGCAATTAGCGGTTATCAGCAGGCGCTCTTACTTCAGCCAGACAACTCACAGTGGTATCAAGGGTTGCTGTTCGCGTTAATTCAGTCAAACAGTGTGGCACAGGCTGACAGCTTGTTAGAACAAATGCTTACAGAAGCCCCTGATTCACGTCAGCTATGGCTTCAACGTGGCCAACTGGCATTAAAGCAAAACAACAAAATGAAGGCAATTAGCAGCTTGGAAACCGCCTTATCCCTTGGTGATGATTCTGTATCGAACGTGATTACGTTAGCTAAGCTGCACGTTTTTGAAGGAAGTGTGACTCGCGGCGCAAACCTGCTTGCAGAGCACCGAGATAGTCTATTAAAAAACAGTCATGGCGATGGCGTTAAGGCCTTTATCGATATTGCTAACTATTTAGTGGGTACTGAGCAATGGGGATTATTGAAATCGTTGCTCCCTCGGTCAAATTCCAGTTTTAGCGCATTGACTGCTCAGCAGCGTGCACAATTTGATGTGTTGTCTGCTCAACTGGCTGTTGCCGAAGGTCGCGAACAAGAAGCTACTGAAAAACTACAAAATGCCATCAGTATGATGCCTGATAGCGGAGAGGCGCTTTTGGCTTTGGCACAGTTGTATCGTAAACAGAAAAAAGTGTTGAAGGCTAAAATGCTGTATGTTCGTGCGCAAGCACTAGAGAGCTCGAAACAGCGCGCCATGCTAGGCCAAGCGCAAATGGCCATTGAACAGCATGATTATGCACAAGCACTCGCTCTGCTGCGCGATGTTGTTAAAGCCTACCCGTCCAGAACAGATTTACTTGGCAACATTGCTGCCCTTGAAAAAATACTAAAAAATACCGTGTAGCATTTCTTTAATGATAATAAATCTCATTTGCATTGAAAGTTGTGTAGAAATCTGTATCATCACCCCGTCTGAATATTGAACCTAGTAAAGAGCATAGTGTAATCAGTGAAACGCTTTTCAATTGGTGGTGTGAGGCAATGGCACTGGATTAGCGGTGCGGTGTGCTTAGTCGGAATGTGTTTATTCGCCTTAACTGGCATCACGTTAAATCATGCTGCGGATATTCCCGCAAACAGAGTAGTCACCACAGTCGAGTCGACGGTTTCTCAGGATGTGGTTGCTGCATTTCGCGATATAAGCCCTAGCAATATCGTTATACCAAGTCGTTTAGTGCATTACATGGATAGTGTGCATAACGTGGTAGTTCCCCGCGATATAGAAGGTGACTGGGACGGTATTGAGTTTTATGCATCTTGGCCAGGGCCTGGTGCCGATAGCTGGATGGCGCTTGATGTAGACCTTGCTTCTGTCACTTATGAAAGTGTTGATAGAGGTTGGATAGCCTACTTTAACGATCTTCACAAAGGGCGTAACACGGGTGTTGTATGGCGCTGGTTTATTGATGCGTTTGCGGTGGCATGTATCGTGTTCAGTGTGTCTGGCTTACTACTTTTAATGCGTCATTCAGCGCAGCGTGCCTCTACATGGCCTATCACCGCATTGGGCGTACTAATCCCTTTAATTATTTTATTGCTGTTTGTGCATTAGGTTCACTAGAGCAAGCAACACGCACATTGCTCGTTTTATGAGAGGCAACGTGTGTTAACTGATGGAGAGTTATGATGAGAATGCAGAAAAATATTGCTTTGCTGACTGCCGCAACGGCCTTTTGGGTGTCTTCAAATGTTGCGTTAGCAAGTGAAACTGCAGTTCTAAATGTGGGGTTACCACAGCTAGATGTTGCCGAATATCACAAGCCTTATGTAGCAGTTTGGATAGAAGATGCGAAGCGAAGCGCAACGCATGTTGCAGTGTGGTATGACGTTGATAAACGAGAGCACAAAGGTAAAGAGTGGCTTAAAGACTTGCGTCAGTGGTGGCGAAGAGGCGGTCGCAGTTTAGATTTGCCTTACGATGGACTCACAAGTGCCACAAAAGGGCCAGGGCAATACACAATAGACTCACAACTTAACAAGGCACTTTCGGATATGCCTGCGGGTAACTATACGCTTCGTGTCGAAGTGTCACGTGAGGTTGGCGGTCGTGAAGTCGTATCTATCCCATTTATCTTACCCCTATCTCAAAATACACTGCCTGTTGAAGTTAAGGGTAAAACTGAAGTAGGTCGTGTGGTGTTGTCGACTAAAAGCGAATAAAAACAAGGAATAAGAGTGAAACTGTCAATTAAAACCGCTGTCTTTGTGTTAGGTGCTTCGATAGCCTTGTCTTTTTCAGCTCATGCACATCGAGCTTGGTTGCTGCCAAGTTCAACCGTGCTTTCGGGCGAAAATGCCTATGTTACTTTCGATGCCGCTATCTCAAATACTCTCTTTCACCCCGATCACTTTGCGATGAGCGTTGACAACTTGGTGGTTAGTTCGCCCAATGGCGAAAAGCTAGAATTGGAAAATGTTGCGCGTGGGAAATATCGTACGACTTTCGATTTACACCTAAAGCAGGAAGGTACATATACATTGACCTCAGCTGGCACGGGTCTAAGAGCGTTTTGGCGCGACGAAAATGGCAATCGCAAAATGTGGCCAGGACGTGGTCAAGCGTTTGTGGCGGAAGAGTTCGATGCGGCAGTACCTAAAAGTGCCAGTGAGCTACGCGTTGTTCAAACAAGTCGTCGAATAGAAACGTTCGTTACGCTAGGTGCGCCTACGTCAAATACTTTTACGCCAAGTAACGTCGGCTTGGAGTTGGTTCCTATTTCACATCCCAATGATCTGTTTGCAGGAGAAACCGCGCATTTTACCCTACTTATTGATGGAGAAATTGCTGTTGGTGCAGAGATAGAAATCGTACGTGGGGGAATGCGCTACCGTAACGATCAGCACCTTATGCAGGTTAAATCGGATGATAAAGGTCAGTTTGCTATAACGTGGCCTGAAGCCGGAATGTACTTTGTCGAAATCAGCTATCAAGATGACAAAGCGACAGCGCCTGCTACGGTAAGAAGCGGCAGTTATTCCGCCACATTCGAAGTGTTGCCACTGTAGCGGCGTCACTGAACCAACATTCTTAACTAAAGTAGTTATAAGCACTATGACAGAAACTCACCGCTACCTTTTGGCCATACTATTTACTTCATTGTATGTAGTGTGGGTAGCGGTGCTCTTTTATAAACATAAAAAGAAGACCAGTGATGTACTGAATACCATTACCAGAGACAGCACGCTGGTGGTCTATGCCAGTCAGTCGGGCACCGCTGAAAAAATAGCGCGGGCAAAAGCGATGCAGCAACACAATGCTGAATCCACAGTGGTTGTTTCTATGGCATCATTATCGCTATCTTCATTGCGTAATGTATCTAAAGCAATTTTTGTTGTAAGCACTTACGGAGAAGGAGAGCCGCCAGATATGGGGCGCAAGTTCAATCGAGCGCTACAACAAGCCGTTCATGCAAAAAAAGCGTTATTTTCTCACTTAAAGTTTGAAGTAGTCGGGTTGGGTGACAGACAGTATCAGGCCTTTTGTCAATTCGCGGTATCTTTGTTTGACGGCATTGAGCAATTAGGTGGCAATGCGGCAAAGCCGTTGACAACCCTGGACGCTGGGCGAGGCGAGCACTTGTCATTTTTAGGCGAACAGGCGGATAAACCACACAATTCGGCTAATTGTCTGAGATTATCAAATCGTACCCTTTTAAACGGGGGCGAACATTCACAAGCTCAGCCTGCGCAAAAGCTGTTCGCGTTATCGTTCACATCGACCAATATCCAAGGTGACAATAATAAAGAGGCAAAAGATAAAGCCTCTATGAAATGGAAGGCCGGTGATGTGCTCGATGTGTTGATTGATGAAAACCTTCATGCTGCAACCGAACATCAAGAAGTAAGTGGCCGCAAAATTCGCTCTTATACCATTGCATCAGTGCCAGAGGAAGGAGACGTAAAGCTGGTTGTAAGGCAGTTGATGAAAGACGATGGAACACTAGGCTTGGGGTCAGGTTTATTAACGCACCATCTTCAATCACAACAAAGCATCACAGGTTTTATTCGTTCACATGCAAATGCTGATATTACGGATACTCAAGCGCCTCTTTTATTAATTGGTGCCGGTAGCGGTGTGGCAGGTTTAAGAGCACAGCTTGCCAAGCGTGCCTTACTCAAAGATGCAGGTCCTGTTTGGATCCTTTTTGGTGAACGCAATCCGGAATTAGATGACATACTCGATACCACTTTGTCTCCTTTCCACTTGTCATCCTGCTTGATACACAAGCACACTGTTTTTTCACAAGGAAAGCAAAATAAAGGCTATGTGCAACATCTATTACAGCAGCACGGTAATGAGATACGTCGCTTTTTGGGACATAGCGGACACGTATACGTTTGTGGTCGTTACGAGGGCATGGGAAAAGGTGTTGATGACGCGTTGCGCAATGTGCTTGGCGACGCTGCATATCAAGCCCTACAAGAAGCGCAACGTTACCATCGCGACCTGTACTAGCGTTGACCGTTAAAAAACAGCAGGCTCTAGCAAACCTCAGACATTCGTCTTACTTCCATGCGCTCCTCGCATTGTATGGTTAAATACGCGCTCGAATAACCATCTTATACACATTGATTTCTTGCAGATCTCGCTATGCACGGCTATTACCGAGAGTACATTCATTTAGGGCTAAATATTCAATGTAAGTAATTGAGGTACTTGTAGTTTGCAGGTTAGACCTTTAAGCACTATAAAGTGGTGTAGTGTTGAAAAAAAGAAAAATAGGACGACAGTATGCAGTCAATTGCCATTGTAATACTTGGCATCATTGGAATGATGTTCGGTTGGTTCGTTTATTCCAAGTTTATCGCCGCTCGTATATTTAAACTGGATGATAGTTTTGTTACGCCAGCGCATACCCAGCGCGATGGCGTGGACTTTGTTCCAACCAATAAAGTGGTGCTATGGGGGCATCATTTTACCTCTGTTGCTGGTGCTGCACCTATAGTAGGCCCGGCCATAGCCGTTTATTGGGGATGGGTACCTGCCGTTCTTTGGGTAGTATTTGGGACAATTCTATTTGCCGGTGTACACGACATGGGCGCACTGTGGGCAAGTGCTCGCCATAAGGGTAAATCCATGGGCGCCTTATCTGAAAGCGTTATTGGCAAACGTTCTCGGGCTTTGTTTATGATCGTTGTATTTCTCGTACTGCTTATGGTTAACGCCGTATTTGGCGTGGTGATTGCTAATTCCTTCGTATCTCAGCCGAATGCGGTATTTCCTGCCTGGACAGCAATAGTAGTCGCGCTAGTAATTGGTCAATTATTAAAACGTAATTTCAGCCTTATCCCATTATGTATAGTGGGAATCTTGGTACTGTATGCATCTGTATATGCAGGTAGCTATATTCCACTTAGCTTACCCGAAACAATGTTCGGGCTTAGCGATAAGGCAAATTGGATCCTCATTTTATTTGTATATGCGGCTATTGCCTCACTATTACCCGTTTGGATGTTGCTTCAGCCTCGTGATTTTATTAACGGTATGCAGCTGCTTGTTGGGCTGTTCTTACTCTATGGCGCAGTATTTTTATCACTACCAGATATCACAGCGCCCGCATTTAATATGCAAACTGCCGTTGATACACCTAGTATTATTCCGCTGCTATTTGTGACCATTGCATGCGGCGCAGTATCTGGCTTCCACGGTATCGTATCATCGGGTACAAGCTCTAAGCAGTTAGATAAAGAGACGGATGCTCGCTTTGTTGGGTATTTAGGAGCGGTAGGTGAAGGTTCGCTTGCACTTATTACTATCGTTGCCGTAAGTGGCGTTGCATTTGCTGCGTCCCCTGAAGAATGGCATGAAGTCTACAGTCATCTTGGTGCCGGCAGCGTTGGGGCTTTTATCACAGGCGGCGCTAACTTGATTCAACAAGGTTGGGGGTTGCCTGTTGATTTCTCTTCAACCATTCTTGCCGTTATGGTTGTGCTCTTTGCTGGAACTACGATGGATTCTGGCGTTCGCCTTCAGCGCTACATTATACAAGAGTGGGGAGATATCTATTCGATTCACGCGTTGAAAAATGGCGTAGTTGCAACATTAGTTGCCGTGGGATGTTGTCTGTTACTTGCCTTCGGCGCGGGTGGCTCTTCGGGCAGTGGCGGTATGATAATCTGGCCTTTGTTTGGTTCGACCAATCAGATTTTGGCGAGCCTGACGCTTCTCGTTATTTCAGTAATGCTAATAAAGTTAGGGCGTCCTGCACGATACACACTTATTCCCATGGTATTCGTGTTGGTAATGGCGTTTTTTGCCGGCGCAATTAAGCTGAAAGAATACTTCTTGGCTGAAAATTATCTGTTGGTGTTTTTAGATGCGGTGGTCTTGGTTGTCTCTGTGCTTGTTATGCTCGAAGCCTTTTCGGTAGTTTCCAAGCTCAAAAAAGATAAAGCCTCCGATTAGACTAACGGTTTTTCATGGTTGACCTCGTTATTTGAACATCATTTCGAGACAGTCAACGTTTAGCCAGCGCCTTTGCGCTGGCTTTTTTATGTTTTGAGCATGCTTATGCATGGTCACAGTAGAATTAAAAAAGGGCAATGTGCGGTCGTTTTCTGTATCGGGTAATATCTGATAATATCGAGTTTGCAGTGTTCCTTTGAGCGCTTGTTGCTATTTTCCCAAGCTATGAGGCGGTATGTCAGAGATTTATTTATTAGGTCAGAACTTCCTTGCGCTCTTTATTGAATCGGCGCCGTGGTTACTCTTAGGCTTGCTTGTCGCTGGCATCATGCATGAACTTGTTCCCGTGTCATTTCTCGAAAAGCACATGGGAAGCGAGTCTTTCTCATCCATCAGTAAGGCCGCCGTAATAGGCGCCCCTCTACCGTTATGCTCTTGTGGTGTCATTCCAGCTGCGCTTGGACTTCGGCGCAGCGGGGCATCGAAACCTTCAACCATTTCGTTTCTTGTATCAACGCCAGAAACAGGCGTTGACAGTGTGTCGGTATCTTATGCGTTACTCGGCCCCTTGTATGCTATTGTCAGGCCCATTGCTGCAATCGTAAGTGCGATTTACGCAGGAGTTATGGTTCGTTTATTTGACAGTGAAGCCATAAGAAAAGGCAAAGATGATAGAGCGCAACATGGCCATGAAAACAGCGACAGTTGTTGTGTTAGTCAAGCAACTGTAGCGCCCGCATCTAACGCACACGATGGCTGCTGTTCAGGTGATACGTCTTCAGATTCTGTTGAACATGGGGAGTCTGTTCTATCAAAGGCAAAACGCGTAGTGGGTTTTGCTAGTGGTAAGCTGCTAGAAGATATTGCGATGTGGCTTTTAATTGGGTTGGCGTTGGCTGCGGCAATCAAAACATTTGTACCGACTGATTTTCTTACTCAATGGGGAGACGGGTTAATGGCAATGCTCATTATGGCCGTTATAGGTATCCCAATGTACATTTGTGCGACGGCTTCTACCCCCATCGCCGTTGGCTTTCTTGCCGCCGGTTTATCACCAGGTGCAGTATTGGTGTTTTTAATGGCAGGCCCTGCTACCAATGTTTCGACCATGGGTATGATAAGACAAGAAATGGGATGGCGAACTCTTGTGCTATACCTGTTTAGCGTATTGTCAGCCAGTATAGGGTTTGGCTATGCGCTTAATTACATCGTTGATACGTTTTCATTGGCCAGCATGATAAAAATGCAGAGCCATCTACATGAACATGGCGCAAGTACTCAGGTCTTATATACCGCGAGCGCTGTTATACTGGCAGTGCTTATGGTGAGGCTTGCTGTTAACAAGTGGCGCTTAGCGCGTCAGCGACAACATGAGCATTCGACGTGTTGTCACTAGTACACAGCACGTTCTTGTAACACTTTATCAATTAGCAAGCTTGTATATTGTGCGCCGTCACTCATAATAGTCCTTCGCGTTGTTGAACACGCTCTAAATGGAGTTGGAAACCATTCATGCTTTTACTTGTTGTGTACGTCTTTATTGCTTTGGGCTTTTCATTTTTGTGCTCAATTGCAGAGGCTGTCATCCTTAGCGTTTCGTCCGCCTACATTTCAGTACTTGAAAAAGAGGGCAAGCCAAGTGGCGCTTTACTGCGACTACAGACTGACAACATTAATACGCCACTTTCTGCGATACTCACGCTTAACACCATTGCGCATACAATGGGCGCTGCGGGTGCTGGCGCACAGGCCGCATCGGTTTTTGGTGAAGCCTATTTGGGCGTAATTTCAGCTGTACTTACTTTACTTATTCTTGTGTTCTCAGAGATCATTCCGAAAACGCTAGGTGCAACCTATTGGCGAGCGCTTGCGCCTGCTACCGCGTATTTTCTTAAATACCTGTCTATGGCGCTCAAACCGTTCGTTAAAATGTCTGAGCTGCTAACTCGCAGCTTTAAAGAAGACAGTCCTTTGAGAGGGTTAAGCCGCAGTGAACTTCATGCCATGGCCGAGTTATCAGGTCAAGAGGGGCAATTAGCCAATCATGAAGCGGCTTTTTTGCAAAGTTTATTGAGCCTTCACGAACTTAGGGTGAAAGACGCAATAACGCATCGAACTGCGTTGTTTTCTGTTTCGGAGTCGATGACGGTAGAAGCCTTTTTTCATAAGCATGCCAATATCGAGTTCTCGCGTATTCCCGTATTTGAAGATAATGACTCAGAAAACATTACGGGTTTTGTTATGCGTTCTGACTTGTTAGTGGCTCAAGCAAGAGGAAATACAGATAAGCCGCTGTCTGAGTACGCAAAAAATATGGTAACGGTACTAAATACTATGCCACTTAGCGTCACGTTTGAGCACTTTATCAATAAGCATGTTCATATGTTGTTGGTGGTGGATGAGTATGGCGGTTTAGAAGGTGTTTTGACTCTAGAAGACCTCTTGGAGCGCTTACTGGGCGTTGACATCGTCGATGAGAAAGATACTACCGTTAGCATGCGCCGTTTGGCCAAAATGATGACGAAACGAAAAGAGCAAATGATGATAAAGAACGTGCCTGATGCATCCTTTGAACAAAAAAGCAAAAAGCGCTAAATTATCGCATGTAGCAACAACGAACAACGGCAGTTTTTAGGCGGTTGTTCGCATTCTCTCGGCGGATAAGTGGATATCACGCCGCAGTAATTAAGGACGATAAACAATGAAACACACCATATATTCTACGCCTATGCAACGCACTGGGCGTGTTACTCGACTATTAAAGCCGTCATTGTTTCTAGGTAGCTTTTTCTTAGCAAGCTTAGTGACAGCGCAAGAGTTAAGCCTTCCCTGCGACGACATAGAAGCCAAAGTGAAATCTGAAACAGCGAAGGACGAGGTAAAACGTATATCCGCCTTTAAACCGGCACAAGTGATAAAGCGCGTTGACCCCAAGTATCCACCAGACGCAGCAAGACGCGGCCAAGAAGGTTGGGTCAAAATGAGCTATGTGGTTGATGAAGAAGGGAGGGTGCAAGACCCGGTTATTGATGACTTTGGTGGTAACCGTGCATTTGCGCGTAAAGCGTTAAATGCAATTAAACGCTGGAAGTATGAGCCAGCCCTAAAAGATGGAAAACCTACTCAGCAATGTCATCAGGCTATTCAGTTTGACTTTATGCTTGGTGGACAGCGTGGTGCGACCCGAGGCTTCATCAGTGCATATAGCGACGTAGATGCGCTATATCAGCAGGGAAAATTTCAAGAAGCTGAAGTTGCGCTTAAAGCCCTTCATAAAAGAGATACGCTAAATCGCTATGAAAATGCCTGGCTATGGAACATGGACGCATTAATCGCTAGTGGGCTAGAGGACTGGGACCGCGAGTTATCGAGCTTTTCTCGTATGTTGGCAAGTAACCGAGGCGGAGAGAAAAAGTACAATGTGTTTAGCGACAATCACATCGCTTTTGTGCATCAAAGAATGGTTATTTTGGCAAGCCAGTCGGGATTGTACGCAGATGCTCTCGAGCACTTTGAGCATTTAGAAGGGTTAGAAGGTCAAGAAGAAAGGTTAGCTGAAATTGCGCCTCTTATGTCGAAAGTAAACGAGCATATTGAATCTGATAACGCAATTCGGGTAGCGGTTACCATTAAAGAAGGAGGAAATTGGTTTCATACCCTTGTGAGAAACCAGTTTGCTTTTGACAGCATCGAAGGTGATTTAGAGACTGTAGAAGTGCGCTGTGAGTCTCATAGAGAAAAGTTTACCGTAGCTGAAAATCATGTCTGGACCATCCCTGAAAGTTGGGGGCAGTGCAGGGTTCTCGTAGAAGGGCAAGAAGATACCGCGTTTAGCCTTGTCGAAGTAGCGCAGGGGTAGCGCAATTCTATAGGGTGATGGTTAAGGCAACTTGAAGCAGGTTTTCTGTGAACCTTGTACCGTTTTGGAAAAACGTCAGGTTGTTTTGCTCGCCCTTGTTTGTTTGCCATTCGGCAGTGACAGCCATGTTTTCACGAACGTCATAACGTGTGGTAAGCGTAAGTGCATAGCCATTACTGTCGTTTGGGTCGTACATTGTCTGGTCGCGGTCAATCACTTGATACCAATCTGCCCTTGCGGCAAATGTCCATTGATTCATTTCATAGGCGGCAGCAACATAAGCGCTTAAAAAATCATTGTCTACAATATCACTTCCCATAAGCGTATTGCCCGCCAAAAATTGCGAGAAAATGGTTACATCTTTATTCGCCATATAACGAAGTGTCAGTGAATGAAAACGTGTGTGCCACGCATAAATACGATCGGGATCCAAAATAGTGGGGTCGGCATTATTATCGTAAAAATAGTATTTGGCTTCTGCGTTGCGTTTGTGAGCAAGGTGGGCGCCAACGTAATAGCCAAAACGGGTGTCTATTTCTCTGAAAGGGTCAGTCCATGCTGGTGCGCCCAATCCATTTTCATTCACCACCCAGGGAATTGGCGCAAAATTGACTCGGTCATTTAATAGCGATTGCCTGTCATGTAAGGCAAATCCACGCCACGAAAGCAATGTGCCCGTAGTATCGTTGCCTTTAAATAAACTCGCCAACACTTTCCAAGACCAATTGCTGCGCACCTGTCGGCCGTTTTGGCGAAGACTAAATTCGATACCACCAGTACGAAGCTCCTCACCAATCCAACTGTTTATGGCTGAGTTTGTTAAAAAATGAGGGGAAAGCCACCCTATATCTGTATTTTCAGCAGATAATGCGGGATAGAACATCCCAACTTTTACTTCAGGTTTTATAGTTGATGCGGTTAGTGGGCGGTATTTGACATAAAGCTGAGATAGCCCAGCGCGTCGTTCCCCGTCGCTGTATGCATTAACAACGCCTGCAACGCTCCAGTTATTCGTAACTTGGTGCTCGCTTGAAATGACAGCTTGAGAAAGGTGTATACCATCACCATCAAATCGTTGGTGGCTAATCCCTTTTTGTTGAAAACTAGCAGCATTGTCTTGCGCTGTGTAAGTACCTCGTATAAGTACTTCTGTTTTTGCCACTGCACTTAGCGCACAAGACAAACTCAAAAAAGCTGCAAGAAGTTTCACTGCTATATGCATCAGTAGTCGCCAAACCCTAAGTCAAAACCATCGTCAACGGGAATTGCTTTGTTAAGCTGCCATGTTACCGTGGTTGCATTATCGACTACAAGCTGCTGTGTTGGGAACACATCTTCACCATCTACCAATGGGTGCCAAAAGCGAACGCTGTACTCGCCTTTTGGAAGCTGAAGTGTTGCGCTACCTGATGAGTCTGTCTTACCGAAAAATGGTGAATCGGACACGATAATATATCCCAACATCCAATCATGAATATTACAGCCAATGTCTACGACGCCCGGCGACTCAAAGTTCAGCGGCTGCGCGGTAAATTCTTTGTACAGCTTCAGCTCGAACTGCTTTACTGGTGAAAACGAATAAACGTGATGAAACAAGTTGTCAGCATTTGGGAAAGAAATGTCGGTGCCCGTACGAACCACTAAAACGTGTGGAACAAACTGTTTGTCAATTTGATTCATAATTGCGGGCGGTTGTGCAGGTATATCACTTTCGTTGACCTCGAACCGTGGTTCAAAAATAAACACACCGTCGTGCACGCTTGTGGCTTCGCTGTCGCTCAACTTGATGGTAAAAGTGACTAATTCATCAGCGTTTACCGCTGCACTCATTTGAGAGAGCAAACTAAAAAATAATACCGCAATAACTTTGTTCATCTGTACGCCATATAAAAGTGTTACATGCTGTGCTAAGTGACCATCACACACACAATAAGACTAACCCACATTTCTATAAAAGACCCTACTTTGCACTAAAATATTTCATGGATGTAGCTGGAATGACGCTGTAACCACGACGCCGGATTGGTCTTCTTTATCTTCAAGCGACAAAGTACCCTTGTGAAAGTTCATGATCATGTTGGCGATGTACAAACCCAAACCAAGGTGCGGTGATTGGGCTGCATTTTGAACATCGTTTTCCTTTCGAACCGAGACCATTGACTGTAACAGTTGGGTTTTCATACCTTCTGGTAAAAGCGGACCAGGATTGCTGACGCGTAACACAGCGCGTTTATCTTTTTTGTGAAGTGCAATATCAATGCTGTCGTCGAGGTGGCTAAAATCAACTGCGTTAGAAATTATTTTGTCGAATAGTTGCGCCACTAATTCAGGCGAACCATTCACGATTAATGCTTCTTCTGGCGCCTGGAATGTCCACTGTCGCGTCGAATAGGTATGACGATAACCCTCTATACATCCAGCAATAACTTCTACAATGTTGAATGGTTCAAAGTCTTCTTGCGCTATGGCTTGTTCAAGTCGGGTGGCTTCGCTCATGCTGTTTAAAATTGTGCTCAAACGGTTTACGCCCGACTGTGCGCGTTCGACAAACATAGCCTGTTGCTGCTCTTCGTCAACATGCGACAGCATATCAAGCGATGACTTCACCACAGCAATGGGCGTCCTCAGTTCGTGGGAGAGTCGCGAGGCCATGTTTTCAAGATACGAGTTGTATTGCTGAAGACGTGAGAGTACATCAGAGAAAGAGCGAGATAAGTCGCCAATTTCATCGCGTCGATTTGTAATTGGCAGCATGCCCACAATTTTACCATTGTCGTCTATCACTGCTTCTGTATTGTCGCGTAGCGACCGGATTCGACTTGAGATTCGACTAGCAAAAAGCAGAAGCCCTAGCGTGCCCAATAGCATAACGGCGAGAATTACGTGAAACAATTGCTCTAGTGCTTTATTACGTAGGGTGCGAATGCCATTGGTTGTTTGCTCTACGATGACGGCACCCATGACGCCACCGTCAATAAAAATCGGGTAAGCTGCAGATAAAATAATGGCTTTGTTGTCAGGCGATAGGCGCCACAGAGAGTCGGGTTGACCGCTTAACGCGGTGCCAATGTCTTGTCCTACCAACGCATATGCATCGTCTAACTCATCAATAAAGTCAGCGGGTGGGCGAGTTAATATCTGATAATAAAGTGGTAGTAACCACTCACTTTCAAGCCAGTCCCAAGCCGCGAAGGGTGAGGTTTCCGGCACAGTAACTTCAATGCCCGTAGCTGATTGAATATCACCCGCGCGAGCTAATACCCGTTTGTGCTTGTCGACCACCCATACGCGTGAATCTGTATATTTTAGTCCAGCAAGAATACGCTCAATTTCAGGCGATGGTGTTATAACGGTACCGAGTTCTTGCAACTTCTTTGTATTAGCCGTACCCAATGCGTATTGGATGTTTCGCGTTGTCGGGTTATCAACATCGACAATGGTAAACGCCAACCCTCCCGTTGTCATAGATAAGGGAAATCTGAGCTCGATATTGTATCCATTGGCAGTCTCTTGCCATCGTCCTTGAATTGATAGCGCATTCTCTACCGCTCGATTTGAATCTACTGAGCTTGCAAGTTTGTAAGCGTTCACCCACCCGCTTTCGTAGGGGGCAACAACATAGCGAGCCAGTGTGCCTTCTGGCGTTTCCATACCAATAAGCAGATGGTCGCCAGTTTCAACGCTTAGACTTGTCGGTTGACGCCACAATAAAGTATCGTCAGACACTTCAAACATGGCATAGAGAAATTGGCCGTATCTACCTACCATATGCTGAAATGATAGGCTGATGGGTTCCCCTTGACTGCCATGATAGTACTCAATAACTTCGCGGCTGCCATAGGTGCCAACTAACTCGTTGACTTGTTGCCAGTCATTTAATTCACCATCTAATCGGATGGGGGATGGGATTGGCGGAGCATATAAATCTGTTCCCGGCCTCACGTCTTGCAAATAGGCCGACTGACTGTCAAATAGCGCAGGTCGCTCATGCAGGGCGGTCGCCACAGCGCGAGCGGTACCAATCATAGTTTGTTCCTGCCCGTTTCTTAAATATTGCTCAAGTTCCCATACATACTTGTAGCCTAAATAAGGAATGGTGAACAAAAACAGCGATAGTACCAACAGCTGTAAACGTATGGAAAAGCGAAACCGCATCAACCGCTCCTCATTAAATACTGGTTTCCACTAAAGTTGCCAACGATAGCCCATACCATACACGGTATCGATATGATCGAAGCGAGGGTCGAGCTGTACAAATTTCTTGCGCATTCGCTTAATATGCGAAGTAATCGTGGTATCGTCTACCACCATACGAGACTCGTCCATCAGTTGTTGGCGGCTTTTCACATGACCAGGGCGCTTAATCAAGGCATGAAGCATCCAAAATTCGGTCACAGTAAGCAGCACAGGTTGATTTTGCCAGCTGACAGTCATGCGCGAGACATCGACCTTAAGGTCGCCCACTTTTAATTCATCTTTTTGGTCGCTCGGTGCAGATAACAAGTCAGTACGACGAAAAAGCGCGGCAATACGGGCAAGCAAATGGGCCATGCTGATATCTTTGGTCAGGTAGTCATCGGCGCCCATCCGCAAGCCGCTGATGGTATCAACATCGTTGTCTCTGGCCGTGAAGAAAATAATAGGCAGAGTTTGTGACAACCCTCTGAGCTGTTGGCATAACATAAAGCCGCCTTCAATTTCGTCTTTTAGGCCGATATCAATAATGGCTAGGTCGGGCAGCGAGTGGCTGAATGCCTGCGCTGCCGTGGGTCTATCGTCATACGCATTGACACTGTAACCCTGTGCTTTTAGCGCTAACGTATAGTTTTCTCTGATGGCCGCGTCGTCTTCAACAAGTGCAATGGTTTTAGGCATACCTATATCCGTATCTGATTTACAACATTGTGCACACTATACCTTCGACGCAAACACTTTGCTCAAGTTCGACATAAAATCCACAAGAGCGCCTCATTTGCGCCATATTTGGCGTTTTACATCATAACATTTCCTCGTTTAAGCGCTTTTTTGGCCACGTACGTTTGGTTTACTAGCACCATGTAACGCAATTCACTACTACCCTTTGCGCTGTGCGTTACCCCAACGGCGCACAGCGCTTTTTTACGAGGAACTGTTATGACAGCTAAAAACAAACTTACATCAGCCGTACTAATTGCTTTTACCACATTATCGTTAAATGTATCTGCAGAAACTAACGCTCTATCAAACGCGAAAAAGCGTACAAACAGCATCACCAAATCTCAGCAGGAGAAAGAATCAGCGTCTGCTGCAATAGGTCTTGGCGGTGGTCTCGTAGTAGGTGCTGTTATTGCAGGCCCTGTTGGCGCAGCAGTGGCAGGTATTTTAGGGGCATTAATCGGTGAAAATACAGCGCAAGAGTCAGCATTAAAAGAGACCAATGCCGAACTAGCGCAGTTATCTGGGGTCCAGAAAGAAAACCTAACCCTACTGGCAGAGAATCAAGCAATGGAAAAGCAGCTAATGCTTTCAAAGGTGGCCTTTGAAGAGGAGCTGAATCATTCGCCTACTCCCACGCTAAAAAGTAGCATTCAGTTTAAATCAGGTTCTGTAAATGTCGAATCTGTGTACGGTGACCAACTTGCTTTAGTGGCTAATGCCTTGAAAAGGAATGAGAAGCTCACCGTTCGGCTGACTGGTCAAGCGGATAAACGCGGCGACGAACAGTTTAATCAGGCCCTATCGATGCAGCGGGCGCTGAGCGTTAAAAAACAGCTTACTGAACTTGGTGTACCAAGCGAACAAATTATGACAGTGGCGGTCGGTGAATCAAAAAGTACCCAAACCGAACACGAAGGGATTTTCTTCGACAGAAAAGTGGAGATGGAAATTGCAGAGCGTGAGCCTGTGTTGATGAGCCACAATACGCAGTAGCTCTGCAAACCAAGATAATAGCGTGGTGGGCTTACTTAACGTGTTTGCCGCCGGTCCATCCGCCTTGTGCTAAGACATCGTCACCTAAGGCTTTAGGTGACGATTCTATTTCAGTTGCCATAGAGTCGTTCCAGCGGTTTAAGAAACCATAAAGACTGACAGCCCCAAGAATTTCTACGATTTCCTCTTCTCCCCAGTGTTTGCGCATAGCCTCCATTAAAGGAGCGTCTACTGCGTTAGGTACACTGCCCGCGGCCAGCGCAAAGTCAAGCGCCACACGTTCTGCTTCAGTATAAAGCGGGCTGGTTTGATACTCCCATACCGCTGCTACTTTTTCGTCACTAATACCGTGAATACCAGCAGCAATTAGAGAGTGAGCTTCGCAGTATTGGCAGCCTGCAGCGCGACTTGCAAAATGAGCAATAAGCCGCTTAAAGCCTCCGTCTACAACGCTACCTTCACCCATCACACCTTTCGTTAATGCAGCAAAGCCTTTCACCATCTCAGGCTTGCGCTGCATGGTTAACAAACTATTAGGGATAAACCCTAAAATATCGATGAAAATAGCAAAATCATCGGCTAATTCAGGGGTGGTTTCGGGTGGTAAAGGAGATAAAAGAGGGTTAAGCGACATGCTCGGTTCCTTGTTTTTTGTTGTCGTTGTATACATTGCCGCTCACATTCAAAGTACGCAGCAGTTTCTTTCTACAGGGCTTGAAAAGCACACTTTTTGTACCCATATACCTTGCGGTAATTAGTCGTTAAAAACAATTGCTAGGCCGAGTACATGTTCAATTGGTAGTACGTTTTACGTTACACTAATGCGCGCTGCAAAAACGAACCGCAAAGGTCTACACTCTCGTTCAACAGTTTCACTACGTGGAGCGTTGGAGCCGCGGTAGTATCTCACCACAGCATACAGGCTGTGACCAAAAACACAGGCAAATCATGAAAGCGTTGGATATTAAAGGGTTACAAAAAACCTATAAGGGTGGCGTACAAGCACTTAAAGGCGTCGACCTAACCGTAGAACAAGGTGATTTTTTCGCATTGCTTGGTCCGAATGGCGCCGGTAAATCCACTACAATTGGCATTATTAGCTCGTTGGTTAATCAAAGTGAAGGCTCCGTGTCGGTTTTCGGTTATGACCTAAACACTCAAAAAGAACAGGCCAAAGCGTGTATTGGGCTTGTGCCTCAAGAGTTCAATTTCAATCAATTTGAAACGGTCCTTCAAATCGTTCTCAACCAAGCCGGTTACTATGGTGTGCCTCGTCATATTGCTAAGGAAAGGGCCAAAAAGTACCTCGCCCAACTCGACCTTTGGGAAAAACGCGACGCGAGAGCGCGCGAGTTATCCGGAGGCATGAAACGTCGCCTAATGATTGCGCGTGCCCTCATGCATGAGCCAAAGCTGCTTATTCTTGATGAACCAACGGCAGGTGTCGACATTGAAATACGTCGTTCAATGTGGGGCTTCTTAGAAGAAATAAACCGCCAGGGCATAACCATCATCCTTACTACGCACTATCTAGAAGAGGCAGAGATGTTGTGTCGCAACATTGCCATTATTAACAAAGGCATCATTGTTGAAAATACCAGTATGAAAGCGCTGTTGGCCAAACTAAGCCTTGAAACCTTTGTGCTAGACATAAAAGTGCCTCAAGAGCAAAAGACGGTGAATTTAACGGGGTTTGAACATCGATTGTTGGATGATCATACCTTGGAAGTGGACGTAGAAAAAACGGAAGGGTTAAACCCAGTGTTCACACAGTTGAGCGACCAGGGCATACAGGTAATGAGTATGCGAAATAAATCGAATCGACTAGAAGAGCTGTTTGTGCGACTAGTCGAATCTGCAAAGCAAGCAGGCTAGCAGCAGGCTTAAACGAGCACGGTATCAAAACAGTGAAGACAGAAACCACACAAATGAATACGCAAGAAAACACCAGTTGGTTAAAGCAAAACTACGTTGCGCTAACCACCATATGGATTAAAGAATGCACGCGCTTCCTGCGCATTTGGGTGCAAACTTTAGTGCCACCCGCTATTACAATGAGCCTCTATTTTGTGATATTCGGTAGCCTTATAGGTAATCGAATCGGTGAAATGGGTGGTTTTACTTACATGGAGTTTATTGTACCGGGCTTGATTATGATGTCGGTGATAACCAACTCGTACGCCAATGTGTCGTCATCATTTTTCAGTGCTAAGTTCCAGCGCAATATCGAAGAGCTTTTGGTTTCGCCTGTGCCAACCTCTGTGATAATCATGGGGTATGTTGGTGGAGGCGTGGCGCGTGCTATCTTAATTGGTATTATCGTAACGTTGGTGTCACTGTTTTTCGTTGATGTATCAATTCACAACCTTGGCATCATTGCACTGACGCTGTTACTTACATCTACACTGTTCGCTACCGCAGGCCTTATTAACGCCGTATTCGCCAAAACGTTTGATGACATTAGCGTGGTGCCTACCTTTGTATTAACGCCACTTACCTACCTTGGCGGTGTATTCTATTCTTTGTCGTTACTTCCTGAGTTTTGGCAGTGGGTAAGCAAGGCTAACCCTGTTGTTTATATGGTTAATGGGTTTCGCTATGGCTTTTTGGGCGTATCAGACGTTAACGTCACTCTTTCGTTAGGCTTACTTGTAGGCTTCAATGCCATACTGTTCAGCGTAGCGTATTACCTTCTTAAAACGGGTAAGGGTATTCGTAGTTAATGGCCAGTGGAAATTCACGTGAAATCACCACGTCACAAGAAGGTATTCACGACAAGCTTGACGAATTAGTTGCAAAGTATCGAGCAAACGAAAACAAGCGACCGGTTAGTACTCATACGCAGTTAGCGTTTGATGACGTAAGTAATTGGCTTAGCGGCTATAAAGGGGAAGTGATACTCGACTCATGTTGTGGCGTAGGTGAGAGTACGGTAAACCTAGCGAAAACATACCCCAATGCGCGCGTAATTGGCATCGATAAGTCTGCACTTCGGGTGGACAAACACCGCCATTATCAGACGCAAAACGATAACTATCGAGTAATTAGAGCCGACGTGAATGATTTTTGGCGTTTAGTTCAAAAGTCGAATTGGAATATCACGCAGCATTACTTGCTGTACCCCAACCCATATCCAAAGAAAACACAGGTACAAAAACGCTGGCATGGCAGCGCCGCAATGGTCGACTTAATGGCAATTACACCAAATATCGAAGTGCGCAGTAATTGGCTAATTTATCTTATGGAGTTTGCACAAGCCGCCAAGCATTACGGGTTGATGTCAGATCTAGCCGAAATAACCGGTAACGATCATATGACACCCTTTGAGCGCAAGTACCGAGGGAGTGGGCAGTCATGCTGGAAGCTCAACTGTCGTAGTGAGGAAGACTAGCCTACCGCGGTAAAGCAATACGCCTTGCAACAACAGCGCCTAATGCTGTTGTTGCGCGGTCCTTACATTGGCCATAGGTGGGCTGAATACATAGCCTTGTGCATAGCGTATTGGTAAGCGTTTAACGCGCTCAAGTAGGGCTTCGTCTTCAATGTGCTCAGCAATTACATTGACACCATGCTGTTGACAAAGCCCGAGTATGTAGTCAACGTACTCGCGCACCGCATCTTGCTCATCATAGTGACGTATTAACCCGCCAGCTAGTTTGATGCCCCGAACAGGCACATCCATAAGTGCGCGAATGTTCCCAGGACATGACCCTACGTTATCAATAAACACCCCTAAGCCAGCGTGTACACTTTTATCTATAAAGCTGACAAGCTGCTGCTTATTTGAAAGTGCCGTAGATGCAGTTACCTCGATGCTCACTCGCTCGGGGTTAGGGTAGTTGGCGAGATGCGCCATAAGTGTATTGATTAACTCATTGTTATTGAGGTCTTTGGCGGTAATGTTGATATTCCAGGGAATATTAACATCTCTGAAATAGCTAGCGCACTGAACAAACATGTTTGCCGCTAACGTATTTACATGGTGCTCTCGTTCTAATAAATAGAGAAACTCGCTGGGCAAAAAAGTTTTGTCACCTTGGGTAATTAACCGTGCCAAACACTCATAGCGCCATACACCCTGACTGTCTAAGTCAACGATGGGTTGGAAGTAGGGAACAATGTCATCAACAGTGAATGCTTCAGATATTTCACGTATGGGCATAAACTACCAGCCTCACTTTTTCGTATTTATTCATAAATAAAATATAGCAG